>NZ_JBSFJX010000079.1:0-41295 GCF_053598275.1 Streptomyces sp. NPDC001156
CGCGTCGCCTGGTGCGCGATGTCGAGACACTGCCCGCCATGCACGAGGCCATGGTGCTGTGGTCGATGACCATGCTCATGAGCGGTCGCCTGGCCCGGCGCCGCCCGGGTGCCTTCAGCCGGCCGACACCACCAGCGCGGTGAACACCCCCGGCCGCACCTGCAGGGCCCACCCCCGCTCCACCAGGCGTTTCACCTTCGACCGCAGCCCCTCGACCTTCGCCGGAACCGCCTCAAGCCCCAAGGCCGCCGCCAGCTGCTGACATCGCACGCCCTCCCGGCCCGCACCCGACTCCAGTACCGACACAATGCGCTGGTAGTCCGGCGCCAGGACAGACGCCACCATGCCCTCCCTCCGGTGCGGCACCACCGACCCCGCCACCGCGCTACTCACGGGCTCCGCGACCGGGGAGGGCGGCCCGGCCAGCACCTCGGCCACCGTCGCACGCGCATCCACCAGCCGCTGAAGCGCCCGTTCCGCCTCGTTGAGCGCAGCCTTAACCCGCTCGGCTTCCTCCCGAAGCTGCGCCACCTCTTCTCGCATCTCCTTCTCCCGGGCCTCCAGCAAACCGAGCACCGACGGCACCAGCCACCTCCACGAGCGACGCGAGCGGACGAACCACGCCCATCTCTCCCGCCGCCAGCCGGAGTTCATGCCCACCCAGACCGAACCAAAGGATCACGTTCGGAAAGCGGATGGCTTCTTACAGATCCAATCGAGCCGCTCCATGCCACCGCACACCACGAGCCCTCCTCCCATCAGGAAAGAGGGCTCGGGGGCTGAGCAGTCACGCAAGCCGGCAGGTCCCTCAGACCCACTCCACCTCGGAAACGATGTATGGGGTACTTGCAGGGCCCGGCAATGGCGTCCGAGAAGACGTCAGCGGCGCCGATGGGCGAGGGACCGAGGCGCCGACCGCAGCCGCCACCTCCTCCTCGCTCACCCCCGCCAGCGCCTCCATCACCCGATCGAGTGCCTCGCTCACGTCAGTGCGCGTGACCACTCGAAGCGGGCGCCTGACCAGCGTTCTTGACCGTCAGCGGCAGCAACTTCTTGCCGGTCGGGCCTACTTGTACCCAAGTATCCATCTGCGGCCAGACGGCCACCCACAGCCGCTTCAGTCAGCGATGGTCGGGGCCGATCCCGTGCCCGATGACCGCCATGCCCAGTGGTTGCCCGCGGCTAGCCGTTGTGTGCGGCACGACAGGGGCGCGCGGCGGGAATGGAAGGTGGCTGTCCCAACCCGGGGCCATTGTCACTGGCAGGTGCTGCCCCGCATCCGCCGTCACCCCGCTCCCCTCCCACACGCACGCCGTTGACCAGGACAAATGCAGAAGCCCAGCCGAAGTGCGAGATCTGGTGCGGGGTCCTGGCTCATCAATCCTCGTGCGTGGCCGGCTTCGCGGCTCGCTCGATGCTCTCCCGGTCGGATGTCGCCGCCCAGCTTGCCAGCAGTGCGAGACGCTCGGCGGTCGGCGACTCGGGTTCGGCGAAGTAGGTCAAGATTGTCAGCCCTGGGTCGGACGGCCGCTCGATCGCCTCGTAGTCGAGTTCGAGCTCTCCGGCGATGGGATGGTTGATGCGCTTGCGGCCCGTGTGGTGGTACTTGACGTTGTACGCGGCCCATCGTTTGCTGAATTCGTTGCTCTGGGTCGCCAGCTCCCCAACCAGGTTTGACAAGCCACGGTCGCCGGGATTGCGGCCGACGTGCCCGCGCAGGACTGCGGTGATCTGATCGGCGCTCTTCTCCCAGTCAGGGTAGAAATCGCGCGCGCGAGGGTCGAGAAACGCGAACCTGGCATTGTTGCCACGCGCGACGTCGCTGTCGAGGATTTCGCTGTAGAACGCGCGGCCAAGGTCATTTGCGGCCAGCAGATCCATCTGCTCGTTGAGGGCCGAGGCAGGTGACCCGACGAGCGAGTCGAGAATGCGTCGGATGCCGGGCCGCACGCGCTGCGCCGAGCTGTGCTGACTCGTCGTCCGCGTCCCGTGCGCCGCGCGCGCGAGATCAAATAGGTGTGCGGCCTCTGCTTCGTCGAGGTGCAGCGCCCCGACGATAGCGCCGAGCACCTCGGCAGAGACGCCGGCGAGCGCTCCACGCTCGATACGTTTGTAGTATTCGACGCTCACACCGGCGATGACCGCAACTTCTTCGCGGCGCAAGCCGGACACACGGCGGTTCCCGGCTCTGCTGAACCCTGCCTGCTCGGGAGAGATCTTCGCGCGGCGCGAGCGGAGGAATTGGCTGATCTCCTGCCGGTTGTCCATGTTCGCCATGGTACGTCGCTCATGGCCCACGTCAGGGGCCCTGCCAGGGCACCAAACGACCGGGACTCCCTGTCGTTCGTGTGCTGCTCTGTAATGGAAGAGACGGCTCGACACCAACAGCCGCCCCCGGAGATGGAAGTCCGGGAGCTTCAGCCTCCCACGGGCGGCATGATTCCCCCGCCCCGCTCAGGTACCGGCGCCGCCCCATCCGCTCCACCGCTCGATCCGGTTCCCAAACTCTTGGGCTGTCCGTCAGCCCGCACGCACGGAATGAGTCCCATGCCGAAGGTATTCCTTGTCACCGGTTCCTCCCGCGGCCTCGGCCGCGAGATCGTCACCGCGGCGCTGGCCGCCGGACACCGGGTGATGGCCACCGCCCGCGACCCCCGCACGCTGGATGACCTGGTCGCCGAACACGGCGACCAGATCCGCGCCGCCCTCCTGGACGTGACCGACCCGGACGCCGCCGAGCGCGTCGTCGCAGAGACCGTCGACGCCTTCGGGCGTCTGGACGTCGTGGTCAACAACGCGGGCCAGGGCGACCGCGCCTCCTTGGAGGACACCACCTTGGAGGCCTTCCGCCGCCAGATCGACACTAACTTCTACGGCACCGTGTACCTCAGCCAGGCCGCCCTGCCCCTCCTGCGCCGCCAATGCGGAGGTCACATCATCCAGATCTCCTCCCTCGGCGGCCGCATCGGCAGCCCCGGCATGACCGCCTACCAGTCCGCGAAGTGGGCTGTCGGCGGCTTCTCGGAAGTCCTGGCCACCGAAGTCGCACCCCTGGGCATCAAGGTCACCGTCCTGGAACCCGGTGGGATGCGCACCGACTGGGCAGGATCGTCCATGCACATCCCGCCGGTCAGCGAGCCCTACCAGGCCACCGTGGGAGCAGCGGCAGAAGCGATGCGCAACTTCGCCCAGGAAGCGAACGGCGACCCCGCCAAGGTCGCCCAGGTCGTCCTCACCGTCGCCGACCTCGACGAACCCCCGCTGCGCCTGCTGCTGGGTAGCGACGCCTACACCTACGGACGCGCCGCCTGGGCCCGACGCCTGGAGGAGGACGAAAGGTGGCAGCACCTGAGCGTCTCCACCGATCACGACCAGGTCAACAGCAACGGGCGCGATGGCTCAGCAAATAGGGGCTGTTCCACGTTCTGATCATGTGGCGTAGCGGAGGCGCGGAGCCAGATGACAGCGCCACGCAGGTGGAGTCCGACAAGGTAGCCGTCCGGGTCCCGCCGTCTTTCGGCGCGGGCGGGGCGGCGCGCCGGAGCGGGGCGAAGACGGCAGTGGAGGCGGGGCGGCCCGCCGGCGCCGCGCGAGCTTGCAGCCGGGTGCCTTGAAACGTCGTAACTCAGCCGTAGCGAGCTCAGACCCACTCCACCTCTGAGCGGATGTGCGAGGAACCTACAGGCTCCGGCAGAGGCATGCGAAAGCTACGCTTCGGAGCCGGCTGCCGACGCCCAGAGGCGCCGGCAGCAGCAAGCGCAGCCGCCACTTCCTCCTCACTTGCACCCGCCAGGGCCTCCACAACCCGATCGAGTGCCTCGCTCACCTCAGTGCGCGTGACCGCTCGCCGCAGGCGCTGGTGCCGCGTTCTTGACCGTCAGCGGCAGCAACTTCTTGCCGGTCGGGCCTACTTGTACCCATGTATCCATCTGCGGGCACACCCCGCAGTCGAAGCACGGCGTCCAGCGGCAGTCCTCGACCTCCGTCTCGTCGAGGGCGTCCTGCCAGTCCTCCCAGAGCCAGTCCTTGTCGAGGCCCGAGTCCAGGTGGTCCCAGGGGAGGACCTCCTCGTAGGTGCGCTCCCGGGTGGTGTACCAGTCGACGTCGACGCCGAAGTCCGCCAGCGCCGTGTCCGCACAGCTCATCCAGCGGTCGTAGGAGAAGTGCTCGCGCCAGCCGTCGAAGCGGCCGCCGTCGTCGTAGACCGCGCGGATGACCGCGCCGATCCGGCGGTCGCCGCGGGACAGCAGGCCCTCGACGATGCCGGGCTTGCCGTCGTGGTAGCGGAAGCCGATCGAGCGGCCGTACTTCTTGTCGCCGCGGATCTTGTCGCGGAGCTTCTCCAGACGGACGTCCGTCTTCTCCGCGGAGAGCTGCGGGGCCCACTGGAACGGGGTGTGGGGCTTGGGGACGAAGCCGCCGATCGAGACCGTGCAGCGGATGTCGTTCGAGCCGGAGACCTCGCGGCCCTTCTGGATCACGTGCATGGCCATGTCGGCGATCTGGAGGACGTCGTCGTCCGTCTCGGTCGGCAGGCCGCACATGAAGTACAGCTTCACCTGGCGCCAGCCGTTGCCGTAGGCGGTGGCGACCGTGCGGATCAGGTCCTCTTCCGAGACCATCTTGTTGATGACCTTGCGGATGCGCTCCGAGCCGCCCTCGGGGGCGAAGGTGAGGCCCGAGCGCCGGCCGTTGCGGGTCAGTTCGTTCGCCAGGTCGATGTTGAAGGCGTCCACGCGGGTGGACGGGAGGGAGAGGCCGATCTTGTCTTCCTCGTAGCGGTCCGCCAGACCCCTGGCGATGTCGCCGATCTCCGAGTGGTCGGCCGACGACAGCGACAGCAGGCCCACCTCCTCGAAGCCCGTCGCCTTCAGGCCCTTGTCCACCATCTCGCCGATGCCCGTGATGGAGCGCTCGCGCACCGGGCGGGTGATCATGCCCGCCTGGCAGAAGCGGCAGCCGCGGGTGCAGCCGCGGAAGATCTCGACGGACATGCGCTCGTGGACGGTCTCCGCGAGCGGGACGAGGGGCTGCTTGGGGTACGGCCACTCGTCCAGGTCCATGACGGTGTGCTTGGACACACGCCACGGGACGCCCGACTTGTTGGGGACGACGCGGGCGATACGGCCGTCGGAGAGGTACTCCACGTCGTAGAAGGCCGGGACGTAGACCCCGCCGGTCCTGGCCAGGCGGAAGAGGAGTTCCTCGCGGCCGCCGGGGCGGCCCTCCTCCTTCCAGGCGCGGATGATCTTCGTGACCTCCAGGACCGCCTGCTCGCCGTCGCCGATCACGGCGCAGTCGATGAAGTCGGCGATGGGCTCGGGGTTGAAGGCCGCGTGGCCGCCCGCCATCACGATCGGGTCGTCCAGGGTGCGGTCCTTGGACTCCAGCGGGATGCCCGCGAGGTCCAGGGCCGTGAGCATGTTCGTGTAGCCGAGTTCGGTGGAGAAGGACAGGCCCAGTACGTCGAAGGCCTTCACCGGGCGGTGGCTGTCCACCGTGAACTGCGGGACGCCGTGCTCCCGCATCAGCTCCTCAAGGTCCGGCCACACGCTGTAGGTGCGCTCGGCGAGGACGCCCTCCTGCTCGTTCAGGACCTCGTAGAGGATCATGACGCCCTGGTTGGGCAGGCCGACCTCGTAGGCGTCGGGGTACATGAGGGCCCAGCGCACGTCACAGGCCTCCCACGGCTTGACCGTGGAGTTGAGCTCTCCGCCGACGTACTGGATCGGCTTCTGCACATGCGGAAGCAGGGCTTCGAGCTGCGGGAACACCGACTTGGCGGCTTCGGCAGACATCTCGCGACTTTCGTGAGCTGGACGGTACGGACAGGGGTGACCATCAAGCCTAACGCGATCGCGCCGCCTCTTCGGACGCCCGGACGGCTCAGGCGGCCGCGGGCGCTCGCCCCCGAGCACCCGGCGCCCTCTTGCACGCGCCTCCAGCGTCCCGGTCCGCTCAGAGGCGCGCGCCGTCCTCCGCCGTCCGCCAGGCCTCGGGCAGTTCCGCCTCCGCGGCCGCCGCGCGCTGCTCCTCGCGCCCGTACAGGATGCCGTAGGTGAAGGTGCTCTCCCCCGCCGCGTGCGCCAGGGCGGACAGTTCCAGCAGGGTCTCCCTGGCCATCACACTGTCCTGGTGGTCGCCGAGCATGGTCTGCAGGGACTTCATCGACTTGACCAGGACCTCGGCGGGCTTGCCGAGCGCGGGCGCGGCGGCCTCAGCGGCGTACCGGGTGCGCTTGGCCTTCTTGCGGGCCTCGTGGATGGCCACGTCGCGGTCGGGGCCCGGCGGCAGGTCCATGGCCTGGTCGACCAGGACGGCGACCTTGCCGAAGTCCTTGCGCACGGCTTTGGCGATCACCTTCGACGGATCCCCGGCGGCCGCTTCGAGCAGGGGCGGGTCGGCGATCAGGGCGTCCAGAGTGTTCAGCAGCCGCAGGTAGCGGTCTCCGTCCAGGACGGAGATCAGCCGCTTCCGGGAGCCGCCGCGCCGGGCCTCCGACCAGGTGCGCAGGCGGCCCTGGACCGGGCCGGAGACCAGGGAGCGGGGCAGCCCGGACAGTGCGGTCGTCAGGTGCTCGGTGAGGACTTCCCGGTCGCGGTCGATGCCCAGTTCGCCGGCCAGCCACTTCAGGTCGTCGGCGATCGGGTCGGTGATGCCGCGGTCCAGGACCTTGCCGAACGAGCGGAACGTACTGCGGAGCCGGCGGGTGGCCACGCGCATGGAGTGGACGGAGTCGAAGACGTCGCGGCGGACCGCGGGGTCCATTTCCAGGATCGCGTCGCGCTGGACGCGGACGTAGGCGAGTACGTGGTCGCCCGCGGTGGCCGGCGGCTCGGGTTCGGCGGCCGCGGCGGGGCCGGTGCCGTCCCCGGTCTCCTCCAGTGCCCTGGCCAGTTTGGACGGGGCCGAGGAGCGGTTCACGCCCGCCTTGCGGAGCTTTTTGTCGACCTTGTCGAGGAAGGCGGGGTCACCGTCGTCCGCGAGCTCGACCTCGATCTCGGTCCATTCGGCGGTGCCCTTGTCCCCGGTGAGCCGCTCGGCGCGGACGCGGTCGAGGCTGACCTCGGCGAGCAGGGTGCCGTCGGCGTCGACCAGGTGGCGGATGTTCCGGGCGGAGCGCAGGCGGACGAGAGGGACGAGGGCGGCGTCGCGGACGCGGGAGCGGACGAGCCCGGAGAGGTAGGCGGGGATGGAGTCGGAGAGCGGGGCGTGCACCTCGTCGCGGACGCCCTCGGCGACCGGTAGCTTGAGGTGCCAGCCGGCGTCGCTCCCGCCCGTGCGGCGGCGCAGGGTCAGGGAGGCGCCGGCCAGCCTTTCGTCGGCCGTGTCGTAGTAGGTGGCGTCGAGTTCGGCGACGCCCTTGTCGACGACGGCCGAGACGCCGCCGATGCTGGTCAGATCCGGCAGTTCGTCCCCGGCCCCGACCTCGTACTTCCGCTCGATTTCCCGCTTTGTGTCCGCCATGCACTGAATCTAGTACCGACGAGGGCCGAAGGGGCAGAGCCTGCGGCCCCCGTCTCGAACCGTTCCTCTCCCTCAGTGGTTCTCGGACACACGCCGTGCCGTCGCGGGCGTCGGCACCCTCTCCGCGCTCTAGGCCGACAGTGGCCGCTGCACGCGGATGGACTGCAACAGGCCTACCGCTATCCAGACCGCGAACATCGACGAGCCGCCGTAGGAGACGAATGGCAGCGGCAGTCCGGCGACCGGCATGATGCCGAGGGTCATACCGATGTTCTCGAAGGACTGGAAGGCGAACCAGGCGATGATGCCGGCGGCGACGATCGTGCCGTACAGCTCGGTCGTCTCGCGGGCGATCCGGCAGGCCCGCCACATGACGATGCCGAGCAGCACGATGATCAGTCCGGCGCCCAGGAAGCCCAGTTCCTCGCCCGCGACCGTGAAGACGAAGTCGGTCTGCTGTTCCGGCACGAACTGGCCCGTCGTCTGCGAGCCGTGGAAGAGGCCGGCCCCGGTGAGCCCGCCCGAGCCGATGGCGATGCGCGCCTGGTTGGTGTTGTAGCCGACGCCCGCGGGGTCCAGGTCGGGGTTGGCGAAGGCGGCGAAGCGGTTGATCTGGTACTCGTCCAGGATGTGCATCTGCCATACGGCGATGGCGCCCAGGGCGCCCGCGCCGATAAGGCCGAACACCCAGCGGTTCGAGGCGCCGGAGGCGAGGAGCACGCCCAGTACGGTGACGGCCATGACCATCGTCGAACCGAGGTCGGGCATCAGCATGACGATCATCATCGGGGCGGCGGCCAGCCCCAGGGCCTGCGCCACCGTCCGGTGGTCCGGGTAGGGCTTGTCGCCCGCGTCGACCCGGGCCGCGAGCAGCATGGCCATGCCCAGGATGATCGTGATCTTCACGAACTCGGAGGGCTGGAGGGAGAAACCGCCGCCGAAGACGATCCAGTTGCGGTTGCCGTTGATGGTGGCGCCGAGCGGGGTGAGCACCATGAGGATCAGGAGCACCGAGATGCCGTACAGGATCGGCACGGCGGTGCGCAGGGTGCGGTGACCGAGCCACACCGTGCCGATCATCAGGACGAGCCCGATGCCGGTATTCATCAGATGCCGGATCAGGAAGTAGTAGGGGTCGCCCTGGTTGATCTCGGTGCGGTTGCGGGTCGCCGAGTAGACGAGGACCGTGCCGATCAGGGACAGCGCCATGGCCGACAGCAGTATGGGCCAGTCGAGGCGGCGGGCCAGGCTGTCGCGGGCGAAGATCCGGGCCCAGCCGGCCCGCTCGGGTCCGTACCCGGAGACGGAGAAGTTGTTCGCTCCGGTCACGTCAGGATCCTTCGCCTCTTCTTCGGGCGGGCCGTGTCCCTGCGGGTGGTGCGGTTGCTCGCGGTCGGTGAGGGGACGGTGGCCGACGGGGTGTCCGTGGGCGTGCCCCCCTGCTGGTCCTGTCCGCTCGCCTGGTCCGCTTTCGGGTCGTACTTCTCGATCTTCGGCGCCACGATCGACCCGTCGGGCTGGATCTTGGGCAGGTCCTTCTGCGGGGTGTACAGCAGGGCCTTCTTCTTGTCGATCGAGCCGTCCTTCTGGACGCCGTACAGGGCGTCGTAGATGTTGTGCACGGCTTCACCGGAGGCGCCGGAACCCGTACCGGCCTGAGCGATCGTCATGATGACCGCGTAGTCGCTGGAGTAGGTCGCCAGCCAGGACGTCGTCTGCTTGCCGTAGACCTCGGCGGTACCGGTCTTGGCGTGCAGCGGGATCTTGTCCTGCGGCCAGCCGCCGAACTTCCACGCGGCGGTACCCCGGGTGACGACACCCGCGAGGGCCTCGTTCATGACGTCCCGTGTCTTCCCGTCGATCGGCAGCCTGCCGTGCGACTTCGGCTTGATCTCGGTCACGGTCTTGCCGTCGGGGCTGACGATCGCCTTGCCGATGGTCGGGTTCCACATCGTGCCGCCGTTGGAGATCGCCGAGTAGATGACGGCCTCCTGGATCGGGGTCAGAAGCGTGTCGCCCTGGCCGATGGAGTAGTTGATCGAGTCACCCTCGCGCATCTTGTTGCCCTCGAGGCAGTTCTCGTACGCGATCTTCTGGACGTAGTCGCCGTCCTTCTTGCCGGTCCTGCACCAGGCGTCCTTGTTGGCCTCCCAGTACTTCTGCTTCCACTGGCGGTCGGGGACGCGGCCGGAGACCTCGTTGGGCAGGTCGATGCCGGTGGGCTTGCCGAGGCCGAACTGGTGGGCGGCCTTGTAGAAGTAGTCCTTGGGCTGGCCCTTCTTGGGGTTGATGCCGCCGTCCTTCTTCCACTCGTTGTCGGCGAGGCCGTAGAAGACGGTGTCGCAGGAGACCTCGAGGGCGCGGCCGAGCGAGATCGGGCCGAAGTTCTCGCCCTCGAAGTTCTTGAAGACCTGGCTGCCGACCGAGTACGAGCTGGTGCACGGGTAGTTGCCGTCGAAGGGGTAGCCGGCCTCGAGGGCGGCGGCCGTGGAAACCACCTTGAAGGTCGAGCCGGGTGCCGACTGCCCCTGGATGGCCCGGTTGAGCAGCGGGTAGTCGGAGTTCTTGCCGGTGAGCTGCTTGTAGTCCTTGGCGGAGATGCCGCCGACCCAGACGTTCGGATCGTACGTCGGGGCGGATGCCATGGCGACGATGCGGCCGGTCTTGGCCTCCATCACGACGACGGCACCGGAGTCGGCCTTGTACTTCTCGCCGGTGACCTTGTCGAACTGGGTGCGGGCGATCTTCATCGCGTTGTCCAGCTCGTACTCGGCAACTCGCTGGACCCGGGCGTCGATGCTGGTGATGAGGTTGGAACCGGCGTCGGCGGGGTCGCTCTTGGCCTTCCCGATGACGCGGCCCAGGTTGTCCACCTCGTAGCGGGTGACGCCGGCCTTGCCGCGCAGCACCTTGTCGTACTGGCGCTCGAGACCGGAGCGGCCGACCATGTCGGAGCGCAGATAGGGCGAGTCGGTGTCCTTGGCCTGCTGGATCTCGTCGTCGGTGACGGGCGAGAGGTAGCCGAGGACTTGGGCGGTGTTGGCCTCGCCCGGACCCGGGTAGCGGCGCAGCGCCTCGGGGTCGGCGGTGATGCCGGGGAAGTCCTCGGAGCGCTCGCGGATCTGCAGGGCCTGCTTGGGGGTGGCCTCGTCCGTGATGGGGATCGGCTGGTACGGCGAACCGTTCCAGCAGGGCTGCGGCGTCGAGGAGTCACAGAGGCGGACCTTGTCCATGACCTCCTGGGGCTTCATGCCGAGGACCCCGGCCAGCTTGGTGAGGACCCCCTTGCCGTCGTCCTTCATCTTGAGCAGGTCGGTACGCGAGGCGGACACCACGAGCCGCGCCTCGTTGTCGGCGATCGGGACACCGCGCGCGTCCAGGATGTCGCCGCGTACGGCGGGCTGGACAACCTGCTGGACGTGGTTGCCGGAGGCCTCCCTGGCGTACTCGGCGCCGCTGCGGATCTGGAGGAACCACAGCCGGCCGCCGAGGGTGCCGAGGAGGGAGAGAACGAGGATCTGGATCACGACGAGCCGGATCTGGACGCGCGGGGTCCGTCCGGTCTCAGGGATGTTAGTCATGGGCGAGGCCCATTCCGTCGAAGGTGGTGGTGGGGGTCGGGCGGACGTCGGTCACTGCTGCCGCCCCCTCTCCATGCACGTACACGTCATACGAGTACACGGCCAACCTGTGCGACCAGGCGGCCGTCCAGCCGGTCCTCACAGCCTCTTGACCCCCTTGATGCGTCCCGCGCGGGACACCCGGGCCTTGGCCGCCTTGACCCGCAGTCCTCCGCGCTGGCTGCCGATGCGCAACCCGGTGCCGGAGGACAGCCAACCGGAGGCGACGTCCGTCGCCTTGGTGGAGCTGGACTCGGCGAGCGGGTCGTTCTCGGCGCGGCGGGCCAGGGCCATGATCCCGGGCACGACGAACGGCGCGAGCAGCAGGTCGTACACCGCGGCCGTGAACAGCAGACTGGCGAGGCCCACATGGCGGGCGGCGGTGTCGCCGACCAGGGCGCCCACGCCTGCGTACAGCAGGGTGGAGCCGATCGCGGCGGCGACCACCACGGCCATCGGGGCCGTCGCCGACTTCAGCCGGCCGTTGTCGGGCCGGGCGAGTCCGGCGAGGTAGCCGATGACGCAGAGCACGAGGGCGTAGCGGCCCGCGGCGTGGTCGGCGGGCGGGGCGAGGTCGGAGAGCAGGCCCGCGCCGAAGCCGATGAGGCAGCCGCCGACGTGGCCGTAGACCAGCGCGAGGGCGACGACGGTCAGGAGCACGAGGTCGGGCACGGCGCCCGGCAGGTGCAGACGGGCGAGGACGCACACCTGGATGACCAGGGCGACGATCACCAGAGTGGTGGAGAGCAGCATCCGGTTGAGGCGCATCTGGTTCAGCTCCTAAGGCGTCTGCTGCAGGCCGGTTGCCGGGGCCGAGGGAGTGACGGTGACCGTCACGGTCGGCGTTGGCGTCGGCTTGGGCTTCGGGGGCAGAACGGTGTCGCGCGGGTCCTTCTTGGGCGTCTGGACGACGACACCGACGACGTCGAGCTTGCTGAAGGACGCGAAGGGCGTCACGTAGACCGTACGGGTCAGATCACCACCGGCGGGGTCGACCCGGGAGACCACACCGACCGGGACACCGGGCACGAACGGTCTGTCTGCCTGCGAGCCGAAGGTGACCAGACGGTCGCCCTTCTTCACGTCGGCCTTGCCGTTGAGCAGCTGGACGCGCAGCGGACGGTCGCCCTGTCCGGAGGCGAAACCGAGCTCGTCGCTGCTCTCCATGCGCGTACCGACCGTGAAGTCCGGGTCGTTGGCCAGCAGCACGGTCGAGGTGTCGGGGCCGACCGTGGTGACGCGGCCGACCAGCCCGTCACCGTTGAGCACGGTCATGTCGCGCCTGATGCCGTCGTTCGCGCCCACGTCGATGGTGACGGTCCAGGAGAAGCCCTGGGCCGCTCCTATGGCGATGACCTCGGCACCCTTGATCCCGTACTGTCCCTCACCCGCCATCCGGATCATCTTGTCGAGCTGCTTGAGGCGGCTGCGGTTGCGGTCGTCGCTGCCCAGCTTCGCTTTCAACAAGGCGTTGGAACGCTCCAGTTGGGCGATGCGGTCGTGGCGGCTGCCGGAGTCGCGTACGGCCGCGATCGCGTTGCCCACGGGGTCGACGGCGGTCGACACCCCGTTCTCGACCGGGCCGAAGACCGTGGCAGCGGCCTGACGGGCACCTTCGATCGGCGAGTCCTGGCCGCCGCGGATGTCCACCGTGATCAGAGCGAACGCGATGGCGATCAGCAGCAGCAGGAGCAGCCGGCTCTCTCGTGTGTCCCTCACGTGCGGCGGCCGTGCCTTCCTCGTCGGATTGTGTAGGGCGGGCCCCGGGAGCGCGGTGCCCGGTGGGAACGTGGGCGGAACCCGGGGACGGTATGGGGGAGTTTATGCCTCTATATCAACGATCCGCCGCACGAGAGGCGAACGTCTCGTACGGCGGAATCGACGCGTCGCGTCATCTGCGGGGCTGGGCGTCCAGCACCTGCTGGAGTGCCTCGAACTCCTCGACGCACTTGCCAGAGCCCAGCGCCACGCTGTCCAGCGGGTCCTCGGCGATGTGGATCGGCATGCCGGTCTCCCGGCGCAGTCGCTCATCGAGCCCGCGCAGCAGGGCACCGCCGCCGGTGAGCACGATCCCTCGGTCCATGACGTCGCCGGACAGCTCCGGCGGGCACTTGTCGAGGGTCGTCTTCACCGCGTCCACGATCGCGTTGACCGGTTCCTCGATCGCCTTGCGGACCTCGGCCGCCGAGATGACCACGGTCTTGGGCAGCCCGGAGACCAGGTCCCGGCCGCGGATCTCGGTGTGCTCGTCGGCGTCGAGTTCGTACGCCGAACCGATCGTGATCTTGATCTGCTCGGCCGTCCGCTCACCGAGGAGGAGCGAGTACTCCTTCTTGATGTGCTGGATGATCGCGTTGTCCAGCTCGTCACCCGCGACGCGGATGGACTGGGCGGTGACGATGCCACCGAGCGAGATGACCGCGACCTCCGTGGTGCCGCCGCCGATGTCCACCACCATGTTGCCCGTGGCCTCGTGGACCGGCAGGCCGGAGCCGATGGCGGCCGCCATGGGCTCCTCGATGATGTGCACCTGGCGCGCGCCGGCCTGGGAGGACGCCTCGATGACGGCACGGCGCTCAACGCCCGTGATGCCCGACGGCACACAGACGACGACCCGCGGACGAGCCAGATACCGCCGCTTGTGGATCTTCAGGATGAAGTAGCGGAGCATCCGCTCGGTGATCTCGAAGTCGGCGATCACACCGTCCTTCAGCGGGCGCACCGCGACGATGTTGCCCGGGGTCCGGCCGATCATCTTCTTCGCTTCCGCGCCGACCGCGAGGATGCCACCGGTGTTGGTGTTGATCGCGACGACGGACGGCTCGTTGAGTACGATCCCACGACCCCTGACGTACACCAGCGTGTTGGCGGTCCCGAGGTCGACAGCCATGTCACGGCCGATGAACGACATTGAGTTCCCCATCAGGATTCGTCTGGCCTTCCCAAGTTTGAGCGTTTCGTGGCTTTTGTTGGGGCGGCGAAGTGGGTGCTGTGACGTGAAGGCTTACATCGTAGTCTCGCCTGCACGAAACACTGCGCGAGGGTCTTCGCCATTGTCAGCAGATGACGCGCCGCCTCGCTCCAGGAGACGGGCGTTCGGGGGTAGCCGTTCCCCCGAACGGGGCGCATATGCCAGGCGTTGGTGGGGTTTTGACGGCCGAATTTTTCAGCCGCCCCGTTCCGGCATCCGGGTGACGTGACAAACCCTCAGAAATATTCACAAGACGCGTTCAGAAGTTCATCGCTCGTACGCTCAGAAGCGGCCAGGGAAGAAGATCTTCAGCTCGCGTTCGGCGGACTCCTCCGAGTCGGAGGCGTGGATCAGGTTCTCGCGGACGATGACACCGAAGTCACCGCGGATGGAGCCGGGAGCGGCGGCGATCGGGTCGGTGGGCCCGGCGAGCGCGCGCAGCCCCTCGATGACCCGCTCGCCCTCGACGACGAGCGCGACGACCGGGCCGGACGCCATGAACTCCACCAGCGGCTCGTAGAACGGCTTGCCCTTGTGCTCGCCGTAGTGCAGCTCCAGGGTCTCGTGGTCCAGGGTGCGCAGTTCCAGCGCGCTGATGGTCCAGCCGGCCTTGCGCTCGATACGGCCGATGATCTCGCCGATCAGCCCGCGACGGACGGCGTCGGGCTTCAGGAGGACGAGGGTGCGCGAGGTCACGAGAGGGCTCCTTTATCGGTGGTGCGGGAGGATGAGGCTACAGGGCGGTGCTGGCAGGTTTTCACACAGCGTCAGGCGCACCCCATGAGGGGCCGGGGGCCGCACGACCGGCCGCCCACGACCCGCGATGGTGTACGGGCCGAGGCACCACGGCGTGGCCGTACAGGGCCGGCGGCGGGGCCCGTGACGGGCTCCCCGGGCGCCGCACCGCTAGGCCTGGCTGTTCTCGCTGCTCTGGACGGCCGCGAAGCGGGCCTTCGCCTCGTCGATCTTCCGGCCGTAGTGGACCGACGCCCACCACAGCGCCGCGAAGATCGCGCCCAGCAGGAACATCGTCGGGACCACGAACCCGGAGGCGATCAGCGCGATCTGCAGCGCCCAGCCCAGCAGGACGCCGCCGGGACGGGTGATCATGCCGCACAGCACGACGCTGAGCGCCATGGCGATGCCGCTGACGGTCCAGACCGTGCCGGTGGACAGGTTCGGGTCCTTCATCGCGACCAGAGCGGCGAAACCGATGACGAAGAACTCGCCGATCAGGGTCGAAGAACAGAGTGTGCGCACGGAGAGTCAGCCCTTCCCCAGAAGCAGTCGGGCCTCGCCGACCGTGATGACGGAGCCGGTGACCACCACGCCACCGCCCGCGAACTCGCCCTCCTCCTCGGCCAGCGTGATCGCGGCCTCCAGGGCGTCCGGCAGCCGCGGCTCGACCTGCACGCGCTCCTCGCCGAAGACCTCGACGGCGATCGCGGCCAGCTCGTCCGCGTCCATTGCGCGGTGGCTGGAGTTCTGGGTGATCACGACCTCGGCGAAGATCGGTTCGAACGCCTCCAGCAGACCCCGGACGTTCTTGTCGCCGCTCGCGCCGACGACCCCGATCAGCCGGCTGAAGTCGAAGGCCTCGCTCACGGCGTCGGCGGTGGCGCGGGCGCCCGCCGGGTTGTGGGCGGCGTCCAGGACGACCGTCGGGGAGCGCCGTACGACCTCCAGACGGCCCGGGGAGGACGCCGAGGCGAAGGCCTTGCGGACCGTGTCGGCGTCCAGCGGCTCGGGCCGCTGGGAGCCCACCCCGAAGAACGCCTCGACCGCGGCGAGCGCCACGGCGGCGTTGTGGGCCTGGTAGGCGCCGTGCAGCGGCAGGTACACCTCGTTGTACTCGCCACCGAGGCCGCGCAGGGTGAGGAGCTGGCCGCCGACCGCCACCTGCCGGGAGACGACGCCGAACTCCAGGCCCTCGCGGGCCACGGTCGCGTCCACCTCCACGGCCTTCTTCAGCAGCACCTGGGCCGCGTCGACCGGCTGCTGGGCCAGGATGACGGTGGCGCCCTGCTTGATGATGCCGGCCTTCTCCTCGGCGATCTCGCCGGGCGTGCCCCCGAGCCGGTCGGTGTGGTCCAGGTCGATGGGGGTCACCACCGCGACGTCCCCGTCGATCACGTTCGTGGCGTCCCAGCTGCCGCCCATGCCGACCTCGACGACCGCGACGTCGACGGGGGCGTCGGCGAAGGCCGCGTACGCCATGCCGGTGAGCACCTCGAAGAAGGAGAGCCGGTACTCCTGCTGCGAGTCGACCATCTCCACGTACGGCTTGATGTCGTCGTACGTCTCGATGAACCGCTCGGCGGATACGGGCGCGCCGTCCAGGCTGATCCGCTCGGTGACGGACTGGACGTGCGGGCTCGTGTACCGGCCCGTGCGCAGCTCGAAGGCGCCGAGCAGGGACTCGATCATGCGGGCGGTGGACGTCTTGCCGTTGGTCCCGGTGATGTGGATGGACGGATACGAGCGCTGCGGCTCCCCCAGCACGTCCATCAGCGCCGAGATACGGCTGACGGACGGCTCCAGCTTGGTCTCGCCCCAGCGCGTGGCCAGTTCGGCCTCGACCGCCCGCAGCGCCTTGTCGACCTCGGGGTCGGCGGGCCGCGCGGGCACCTCGGCCTGCGGCGGCCCGCCCTGGGTGCGCAGGGTACGGCTGCCGGCCTCGATCACCGCGAGATCGGGGTCCCGGTCGGTCTCGGCCGAGACGATGTCTTCGAAGGGATCGCTCTCATTGGCGTCACGCGGGGGCAGGTCGCTCACAGGGCCAGTCTACGGAGCACGGGTGACAGGCGCGGTCGCGGGCAGCCTTGCCGCCGGGGCCGGCTGCCCGAGCGCCGCCGGGAGCCCGGAAAGAGGCCCCGCGCGGGCGGGCGCGTGCGTCCCCCCGTCGAGGCGGGACCTATCCCGCCGAGGGATCGTCCAGGGTGATGTGGAAGGTGACCTGCCGCTCCGTTCCACCGGCCACGACGGTGTGCATACCGCCGGGCCGTGCTGTAGGCCCCGGAACCACCGGTGAGGGCGATGTCGACCGCGGGGGCGGAGGTCGCCTGGCCCTTCAGGTGGAGGAGCGCCTGCGAGGTGATCTGACCCTCGGGCAGAGCGAAGGTACCGACGCACTCCAGCTGGACATCGCCCGGCTGGACCCGGATATAGATGCAGACCACACTGTGGTCGCCGATCTTCCTGCCGCCGCTGTAGAGGTCTTCGGCGATGACGAGCTCGTCGCCCGGGCTGAGCCCCTTCGTACCCAGATCGAGGGACTGGGACTGAGCCTGTCTCGCGGTCAACCGGATGGTCTCCGTGCGGTGGCCGTCGGCGTGCGCGCCGCCGGGGGCGATGCGGCGGCGGACGCCGCGGAGACGACGGCCCGTGCGGCGGCCAGGCCGGCGGCCGTGCCGAGACGTAGGGCGGTTCTGCGCACGGTGCGCCTCCCAAATGGCGTAGGTGTGCCCTCACGCCCCATGGTCCGGTTCGTGCGGCCTTTCGCCCGATGTGCCGTACCGTTCGGGTGAATTCGCCGCTCCCGGCGCACTCGCCGGCCATGCACGGGGAACGCCCGGCCGGGGTCTCCCGGGCCGGGCGTTCTACGCGGACTACGTGCGGCGGGCTCACCTCACCGCACGGAACCCCTATGCCTGCGGCAGGCGCTCCAGCTGGGCCTGGATCCGGGCGATGTCCTCGTCCGCCTTGGCGAGCCGTGTGCGGATCTTCTCCACCACCTGGTCGGGGGCCTTGGCGAGGAACGCCTCGTTGCCGAGCTTCGCCGTGGCCTGGGCCTTCTCCTTCTCCGCCGCGGCCAGGTCCTTCGCGAGGCGCTTGCGCTCCGCCGCCACGTCGATCGTGCCGGACAGGTCCAGCGCGACCGTGGCGCCCGCGACCGGCAGGGTCGCGGTGGCGGTGAAGCCCTCGCCCTCCGGCTGCAGGCGCAGCAGCTGGCGGATGGCGGCCTCGTGCGGGGCGAGCGAGGTGCTGTCGAGGGTCAGCCGGGCCGGAACGCGCTGGCCGGGCTGCAGGCCCTGGTCGGCGCGGAAGCGGCGGACCTCGGTGATGACCGACTGGAGGGTCTCGATCTCCCGCTCGGCGGCCGCGTCACGGAAGCCGCCCGGGGCGTCAGCCCCAGGAACCGACACAGCCTTCGGCCACTCGGCGATGACGACCGACTCGCCACCCGTGAGGGTGGTCCACAGCGTCTCCGTCACGAACGGCACGATCGGGTGCAGCAGCTTCAGGGTGACGTCGAGGACCTCGCCCAGGACGCGCTTGCTGACCTCCGCGGCCTCGCCGCCCGCCTGGAACGTCGTCTTGGACAGCTCGACGTACCAGTCGAAGACCTCGTCCCACGCGAAGTGGAAGAGGGCGTCGGACAGCTTGGCGAACTGGAAGTCCTCGTACAGGGCGTCGACTTCGGCGACGACCGAGTTCAGACGGGACAGGATCCAGCGGTCGGTCGCCGACATCCGCTCGGACGCGGGCAGCGGGCCCTCGACCGTCGCGCCGTTCATCAGGGCGAACCGCGTGGCGTTCCAGATCTTGTTGGCGAAGTTGCGGGAGCCCTGGACCCAGTCCTCGCCGATCGGGACGTCGACACCCGGGTTGGCGCCGCGGGCCAGGGTGAACCGGAGCGCGTCCGACCCGTACTTGTCCATCCAGTCCAGCGGGTTGACCGCGTTGCCGAAGGACTTCGACATCTTCTTGCCGAACTGGTCGCGGACCATGCCGTGCAGGGCGATGGTGTGGAACGGCGGGGTGCCGTCCATCGCGTACAGGCCGAACATCATCATCCGGGCGACCCAGAAGAAGAGGATGTCGTAGCCGGTGACCAGGACGGAGTTCGGGTAGAACTTCGCGAGGCTCTCGGTCTGCTCGGGCCAGCCCAGCGTGGAGAACGGCCACAGGCCGGAGGAGAACCAGGTGTCGAGGACGTCGGTGTCCTGACGCCAGCCCTCGCCGCTCGGGACCTGTTCGTCCGGGCCGACGCAGACGACCTCGCCGTTCGGCCCGTACCAGACCGGGATGCGGTGGCCCCACCACAACTGCCGTGAGATGCACCAGTCGTGGAGGTTGTCCACCCAGTCGAAGTACCGCTTCTCCATCTCCTGCGGGTGAATCTTGACCTTGCCCTCGCGGACCGCGTCACCGGCGGCCTTGGCGAGCGGGCCGACCTTGACCCACCACTGCATGGACAGCCGCGGCTCGATGGTGGTCTTGCAGCGCGAGCAGTGGCCGACCGAGTGGACGTACGGCCGCTTCTCGGCGACGATCCGGCCCTCGGCGCGCAGAGCGGCGACGATGGCGGAGCGGGCCTCGAAGCGGTCCAGGCCCTGGAAGGGACCGTGCACGGTGATGACCGCGTGCTCGTCCATCACCGTGATGGCCGGCAGGTCGTGGCGCTGGCCGATCTCGAAGTCGTTCGGGTCGTGGGCCGGGGTCACCTTGACGGCGCCGGTGCCGAACGCGGGGTCCACATGCTCGTCGGCGACGACGGGGATGGAACGGTCGGTCAGCGGCAGCTTGATGAGCTTGCCGACCAGGTGCTTGTAGCGCTCGTCGTCCGGGTGGACGGCGACCGCGGTGTCACCGAGCATGGTCTCGGCACGGGTCGTGGCGACGACGATCGCGTCGTCGCCCTCGCCGTACTTCATGGAGACGAGTTCGCCGTCGTCGTCCTGGTACTCCACCTCGATGTCGGAGATCGCGGTGAGGCAGCGCGGACACCAGTTGATGATCCGCTCGGCGCGGTAGATGAGCTCGTCGTCGTAGAGCCGCTTGAAGATGGTCTGGACGGCCTGGGACAGGCCCTCGTCCATCGTGAACCGCTCGCGCGACCAGGCGACACCGTCACCCAGTCGGCGCATTTGCCCGGAGATCTGCCCGCCGGACTCGGCCTTCCACTGCCAGACGCGCTCGACGAACGCCTCACGGCCGAGGTCGTGGCGGGACTTGCCCTCCTTGCCCAGCTCACGCTCCACGACGTTCTGCGTGGCGATGCCGGCGTGGTCCATGCCGGGCTGCCAGAGCGTCTCGAAGCCCTGCATGCGCTTGCGGCGGGTCAGGGCGTCGATGAGGGTGTGCTCGAAGGCGTGCCCGAGGTGCAGGCTGCCGGTGACGTTCGGCGGGGGGATGACGATGGTGTACGGAGGCTTCTCGCTCTTCTCGTCGGCCTCGAAGTAACCCCGCTCTACCCAGCGCTCGTACAGCGGCCCCTCTACGTCGGCCGGCGCGTACTGGGTCGGCAGTTCGGTGTCGGGCGCTGATGGCTGCTGCTGAGCGTTCTCGGTCACGGGGTCAGTTTAGGGGTGTCACCGGCCCGTCCCGAAACGCGATTCTTTCGTAACGGTGAGCATGGCCCGGCCGTGGCACTCCTCCGCTTGCCCCAGGATGTGAGGGATCCATAAGCGTCTCTGGAGGGGAACCCAGAAGATGAGCCACAACCAGCCGGGCCCGTACTCCGGACCGCCCCAGCAGCCCGGGCCGTACGGTCAGCCGGGCCCCTACGGCGGGCCTCCGCAGGCACCCCAGCCCGGTTACGGCTACCCCCAGCAGACTCCGCAGGCACCCCAGCCCGGTTACGGCTACCCCCAGCAGGCGCCCCAGGGCATCCCGCCCCAGCACAACCCGTACGGCCAGCAGCCCACCCCGCCGCCCGGCCAGCCGCCTTACGGCCAGGCGCCCCACGGACAGCAGCCCTACGGACAGCAGCCGTACGGCGTTCCGCAGTCGCCGGCACCGGCGGGCGGCAAGAAGAAGACGGGCCTGATCGTCACCGGTGCGGTGGCGGTCGTGGCCGCGATCGCGGTGGTTGCGTACTTCGCGATCGGTGGGGGCGGCGGCTCCGCCCTCGCCGACGACGGCCCGCACAAGCTGACGACGCCGAGCAAGATCCTGGGCGACTACACCCGGGTCACCGGGGACGGCTCCGCCGCCAACGACTCGTCGACGGTGAAGAACCTCGAGGCCAGCGGCGTTCAGAACGGCACGGCCGTCTTCGGCATCTACTCCGCGGCCGACTTCAGCAAGTACAACCCCAAGGACCCGTCCACCGCGCCCGGCACGGCCGAACTGGCAGCGGCCAAGTCCATCACGTTCGTCGGCGGCTACGGCAAGATCGCCGACCCCGAGGCCGCCCTGGACAAGTTCTTCGCCTTGATCAAGAAGCAGACCGAGGAAAGCTCCACCGGCGGCGGCACCGGCCAGAAGGCCGAGCTGCTCGGTTCGCCGGAGTCGGCGGACCTGGACGGCGCGGTGATGAAGTGCCAGGCGGCCAAGGGCACGAACGCGGTGACCAAGAAGGAGAAGACCGACTGGTTCTGCGTGTGGGCGGACTACAGCACGCTCGCCATGGTCTCCCCCGGCGACAACACGACCGACGTCACCAAGGACACGGCGATCGACGTCACCACCAAGGTCCACGACCAGGTCCGCGTCAAGGGCTGACGCTGCGCTGAATCCCAGCGAAACGGGGCGCCCCGCTGTGGTGCGGGACGCCCCGTAATTGCTCTGCGGCTCTGTCTCATCAGGGTCGACGCACACACAGAGGTGCCCGGTGCTGCATGCACCGGGCACCTCGCGTGACATACCGAACGCCGGCTACGCCGTCTTCTGCTCCCCCGCTCCCCGGCCGCGCGCGTCACGCGGGATCAGGGTCGGGTTCACGTTCGAGAGGACCACATCGGCCGTGATGACCACGCGGGCCACGTCCTTGCGGGACGGGACCTCGTACATCACCGCCTGGAGGACCTCCTCCATGATGGCGCGCAGACCGCGGGCGCCCGTCTGGCGCAGGATCGCCTGGTCCGCGATGGCCTCCAGGGCCTCGCGCTCGAAGTCCAGCTCCACGCCGTCGAGTTCGAACAGGCGCTGGTACTGCTTCACGAGGGCGTTGCGCGGCTCCACCAGGATCTGCAGCAGCGCCTTGCGGTCGAGGTTGTGGACCGAGGTGATGACCGGGAGGCGGCCGATGAACTCCGGGATCATGCCGAACTTCACCAGGTCCTCGGGCATCACGTCCTCGAACTGGTCCTTGGACTCCAGCTCCCGCTTCGAGCGGATCGTCGCGCCGAAGCCGATGCCCTTCGCGCCCGCCCGGGATTCGATGATCTTCTCCAGGCCCGCGAACGCGCCGCCCACGATGAACAGCACGTTCGTCGTGTCGATCTGGATGAACTCCTGGTGGGGGTGCTTGCGGCCGCCCTGCGGAGGCACGGAGGCCGTCGTGCCCTCCAGGATCTTCAGCAGCGCCTGCTGCACGCCTTCACCCGAGACGTCCCGGGTGATCGACGGGTTCTCGCTCTTGCGGGCCACCTTGTCGATCTCGTCGATGTAGATGATGCCCGTCTCGGCCTTCTTGACGTCGTAGTCGGCCGCCTGGATGAGCTTGAGCAGGATGTTCTCGACGTCCTCGCCGACATACCCCGCCTCCGTCAGCGCCGTCGCGTCGGCGATGGCGAACGGAACGTTCAGCATGCGGGCGAGAGTCTGGGCCAGGAGTGTCTTGCCGGAGCCCGTCGGGCCCAGCAGCAGGATGTTGGACTTCGCCAACTCGATGGCGTCGTCGCGGCCTTGAGCGCCGCCGTTCTCACCCGCCTGCACCCGCTTGTAGTGGTTGTACACCGCGACGGACAGGGCCTTCTTCGCGGCCTCCTGGCCGACGACGTACCCCTCGAGGAACTCGTAGATCTCGCGGGGCTTGGGGAGTTCCTCCCAGCGCACCTCGCTCGTCTCCGCGAGCTCTTCCTCGATGATCTCGTTGCAGAGATCGATGCACTCGTCGCAGATGTACACACCGGGGCCTGCGATGAGCTTCTTGACCTGCTTCTGGCTCTTGCCACAGAACGAGCACTTGAGCAGATCGCCGCCGTCACCGATGCGTGCCACGGTGTGCTTCCCCTTCGCCTGGGAGACGCCTTACGTCCAGCGGCTCCTGGTGCTGCCTTATGTCCGACGGTACCTTGCCGGGCCCCCCGTTCGGGCCCCCCTTGGCACGGTTCACTTTGACGTGTACCGAGTCACACCGCGCCAAGGGGCGGCAGACGATACAGATCCGATGACGAATCCGGTGGATTCGCCTCAGCGGACAGATGCGTTGTTCATCTTGCGGGTCGAGATGATCTGGTCGATCAGGCCGTACGCGAGCGCGTCCTCGGCCGTCAGGATCTTGTCGCGCTCGATGTCCTCGCGGATCTTCTCGATCGGCGTGTTCGAGTGCTTGGCCAGCATCTCCTCCAGCTGCGAGCGCATCCGGAGGATCTCGTTGGCGGCGATCTCCAGGTCGGAGACCTGACCGCGGCCCGTCTCACTGTACGGCTGGTGGATCAGCACCCGGGCGTTCGGGAGCGCCATGCGCTTGCCCGGGGTGCCGGCGGCCAGCAGCACGGCGGCGGCGGAGGCGGCCTGGCCCATGCAGACCGTCTGGATGTCCGGCTTCACGAACTGCATCGTGTCGTAGATGGCCGTGAGCGCGGTGAAGGATCCGCCCGGGCTGTTGATGTAGACCGAGATGTCGCGGTCGGGGTCCATCGACTCCAGGCACAGCAGCTGCGCCATGACGTCGTTGGCGGAGGCGTCGTCGATCTGGACGCCGAGGAAGATCACGCGCTCCTCGAAGAGCTTCGCGTACGGGTCGTACTCGCGGATGCCCTGCGAGGTGCGCTCCACGAAGCGCGGGATGACGTAGCGGGACTCGGCCACGGGGGCGGTGTACTCGGCACGCGCACGGTCATAGAGGCCGCTGCCGGGGAAGTCGTTCACGGTATCTCCTGAAAAGGGCTGAGGCGGTGGCTGGGGGCTGAAGAGGCGCTAGGGCCCAGGGGCCCGGTGAGCCCGTACGGGGCCTGACCGGGCGGTACGGGCCCGGTGGGAGCCCCGTCGGGGTCTACCCGGCCGTACGGGCCCGGTGAGGCCTTACGAGCCCGCCCCGGTGCCTCCGCCGCCCGGCATGCCGGCAGCGGTGGTGATGACCTCGTCGATCAAGCCGTAGCCCTTCGCCTCCTCGGCGTCGAACCAGCGGTCGCGGTCCGAGTCACGGGTGATCTGCTCGACCGACTGGCCGGTGTGGAAGGAGGTGAGCTCGGCCATGCGCTTCTTGGTGTGCAGCAGCCGCTCGGCGTGGATCTTGATGTCGGACGCCGAACCGGCGAGGCCGGCCGAGGGCTGGTGGATCAGGATCTCGGCGTTGGGCAGGGCAAAGCGCTTGCCCCGGGTGCCCGCGCTGAGCAGGAACTGCCCCATCGACGCCGCCATGCCCATGGCGATGGTCACCACGTCGTTCTTGATGTACTGCATGGTGTCGTAGATAGCCATACCGGCCGTGATGGAGCCGCCGGGGCTGTTGATGTAGAGGTAAATGTCCTTGTCCGGGTCGGCGGCAAGGAGCAGCAGCTGTGCAGTGATCCGGTTGGCGATGTCGTCGTCCACCGGCTGGCCGAGGAAGATGATCCGCTCGTTGAGCAGCCGGCTGTAGACCTGGTCGCCGAGGCCGCCACCGATGGAAGGCTCGCCGGCGGCGGAGGGCATCAGATTCGTCACGTATCCACCTGCTCGTCTTACGACGGCGCGGAGCCGTCTCACGTGTTCTGCCGGGGCGTGGGACCCCGTGCGCCCCTCGCACGGGCGGCTTCGGGGACTCCCCTGCCCTCGTATTCATGGACCCTAACGCGCAGGCAGGCGGGTGCCATCCCGCTTCTGCGGGTGTTCGCTGTCAGCGCATGGGCGTTGGCCTTGTGGGACCCGGCGTCCGGGGCGCCGTGACGGGCTGTCGCCCCGGGCTCCGTGACCATTGTCGCCATGGGACGTGCGGCGGGCACGCTGTGCGGGTCGTTCGGGGGCGCCCGTACGGGTCCCGGGCCTCTTGCGAGACTCTCCCCTCGCGGGCCCGGCCCCTTCGTCCCCCGGGGCGGGGCAGCCCACCGGCACCGGCCTGCGGGGGTCGCGCGTGCGGTCCCCCGCGCCCCCTGGAGCGGCGCCCGCCCTTGACTCCTGTCGGGCGCCCCCGGCCCTCCCCTGACGGCCGAAGAACGCCGCCCCGGTTACGCCGTCCGCGTACGAGGACAGGCCCCAGGACGCATCACGTCCCGGGGCCCGTGGTACGGCAGGTGCCCGTGAGGGTTACGCCTCCGGCTTCGCCTCGCCGGCCTCCGCGGCCTCGGCGGCGGCCTCCGTGGCCTCCGACTCGTCCTCGTCCTCGTCGTCCAGGTCGACGGGCTCACCGTTGGTGTCCTTGACCGTGGCGGCCTCGACCACCACCGCCAGGGCCTTGCCGCGGGCGACCTCACCGACGAGCATCGGGACCTGGCCGCCCTCGACGACCGCCTGGGCGAACTGGTCGGGGGACATGCCGGAGGAGGCCGCACGCCGCATGAGGTGCTCGGTGAGCTCCTCCTGGCTGACGCTCAGCTTCTCCTTGTTGACCAGCTCGTCCAGGACGAACTGGGTCTTGATGCCCTTGATCGCGGCCTCGCGCGTCTCGGCCTCGTACTCCTCGGCGCTCTTGCCCTGGATCTCCAGGTACTTGTCGAGGGTCAGACCCATCTGGCCGAGCTGGTGGTGCTCGAGGTTGTGCTTACGGGTGTTGATCTCGTCCTCGAGGAGCTTCTCGGGGATCGGGACCTCGACCAGCTCGAGCAACTTGTCCAGGACACGCTCCTGAGCCTGCGTGGCCTGGTCGTACTGCTTCATGTTCTCGAGGCGCTTGCGGCTGTCCGCCTTCAGCTCCTCCAGCGTGTCGAACTCGGAGGCGAGCTGAGCGAACTCGTCGTCCAGCTCGGGGAGTTCGCGGGAGGCGACCTGGGTGACCTTGACGGTCACCTCGGCCTCCTTGCCGGCCGCGGAGCCGCCCTTCAGCTCGGAGGTGAAGGTGGCCTCCTCGCCGGCCGACAGGCCCTTGACGGCGTCGTCGACGCCGTCGAGCAGCTCGCCGGAGCCGATCGTGTAGGAGACGCCGCCGGCGACGCCGTCCTCGAGGACCTCGCCGTCGACCTTGGCCTCGAGGTCGATCGTGACGACGTCGCCGTCCTCGGCGGCGCGCTCGACCGGGCTCGTCGACGCGAAGCGGTCGCGCAGCTGCTCGACGGACTTCTCGATGTCCTCGTCCGTCACCTCGACGGCGTCGACCTCGACGTCGATGCCGGAGTAGTCCGGGATCTCGATGGCGGGGCGGACGTCGACCTCGGCGGTGAAGGACAGCACCTCGTTGTCCTTCAGCTCCTTGATGTCGACCTCGGGCTGGCCCAACGGGTTCAGCTCGGCCTCGTTGACCGCCTCGGTGTAGAACTTCGGAAGCGCGTCGTTGACGGCCTCCTCGAGCACGGCGCCACGACCGAACCGCTGGTCGATGACCCGGGCCGGGATCTTGCCCTTGCGGAAGCCCTTCACCGTGACCTGCTGGTTGATCTTCTTGTACGCCGCGTCGAGGCTGTCCTTGAGCTCCTCGAAGGGCACCTCGACAGTGAGCCGAACCCGGGTCGGGTTCAGGGTCTCCACGGCGCTCTTCACGGTTCGGTCTCCTTGTGGCTGACTTCTTGGGGTTCTGCCGAGCTGCTCCGCCCGGGACGGGCGGGCCTTCGGCGGATTCGCGGGCCCCTGCCTGAGAGACTGGGCAGTGCAGACACACGGGCGCGCAGCTTGCATAGTAACCGCAAGCACTGGGCGTCCCAAAAGGCGATCAGTCGAGTCGTCGCCGAGTGACGCCGATCGGTGGTCGGGGTGGCGGGATTTGAACCCACGGCCTTCCGCTCCCAAAGCGGACGCGCTACCAAGCTGCGCCACACCCCGTGCTGGTGCGACACGTAGGGTACATGCCCGGACCGGTCACGTCGGCCGGATTGCAGATGGGTGAACGCACAGACCAACGCGTTGGCCTCCGGGGTGGGCGACCCGCTACGATGCCTTCTGTGCCGCGGTCACTGACCTGCGGCGCGTCCTGTTGCGGGCGTAGCTCAATGGTAGAGCCCTAGTCTTCCAAACTAGCTACGCGGGTTCGATTCCCGTCGCCCGCTCTTGTGGCTCAGGGCCAGGTCGGAGGATCTTTCCTCGTCCTGGCCCTGATGTATTTCCGATCTTCGCTCGGCCCTACGTGCCCGTTGCGTGCCCGTGGGGTAGGCGGCCATCTCGTCCCATCGTGAGATGACGGCGCGGGTATCGCCTCGGAGGCCGGGATGATCCGGGCCACCGAACGCCTGCTACGGTCGCCCCGTGGGGAGCGTCTCTGATTGGCTTAGCGAGCCTGAGCGTTGCTCAGCCTTGGGAGCCAATCGCGTTCGTGCCCTGGTACTGAACGACAGGAGCCGCCAGCCCGCGTGGCACGTCCCTCCGGACGCTGGTCGACCGGGCCGCAAGACCCGACCGAGGAGGGTGCCCGACGTCGCCTGGGCGCCGGGCGTGCGCGTAGCACTCTGCCACAGGTTCACTACGCTTCGCTAATCCAACTGGTGAGCCTGTGGGGGCGCGTGCTCCGCTGCACGATACTGCTGACGACTGTGGGCTGTGCGGTACAGGCCGGCGCACCGGATTCGGTCGATGGACCGACCGCTCCGCCGGTCGCACACTCGTCAGCCGCCACGTCGGCGCCGGTCGCATCGTCCTCGCCCTCCAGACGACCCGCCTCGCCGCGGCCCGCCTCCGCGACGCCCTCGGCCGCCGTCAGCCCACAGGTCGCCGCCGACCACACCTGTGCCGCCCGCTACCTCGTCGCCTCAAACGGGCCCAGGACCGGCCAGTTCCGCGAGAACGGCGAGGACAAGTCCGTCACCATCATCCTGCTGCGCAACACCGGACACTCCCGGTGCCTGCTGAACGGCTGGCCCGGTCTCCTTTTCTACGGCTACGACTTCGTGGCGATGTGTCCATCGGGTCAGCCGCGGCTGTGCGCGCTGCCGGAAGCGAGTCCAGCCGAACAGCGCCCGTTCAGGGCGATCCGTTCACGGTTGCGCGCGGCCTCGGACATTGTCCTGGCCCCGGACGAGACGACGTCCTTTTCCCTGCTGCGGCTCTCGTCGTATGCGGGGACGTGCATCGACAGGGGACTCAGGCTCCTTACCGCGCCGAGATCAGGGTCCCCGGCGACTCCCACCCCATCCCCCTCGTACTCCCTGACCTACAGCCATGCGACGACATCGAGGTCACCCCGTTCGGATCCGCAATCTGAGGCCGCGGGAAAGGGACGACCTCTCGAGAATGCCAGCCGTCACAGCTGCCCGTGGTTCGTCGGCGACTGACCCATCAGTCCCGGTCGGCTTTTGTCGCGTATACGCCACACGCGGAGCACAGGCGCGGCTACGGAGTGCAGCGGCGTTCTCATGCGTCACGGGTGCGGCGAAGGCACAGCTCGCCCCCGGCGGCGACCATCCGCTCCACCGGGAGCGCCGGGTCCGGTCGCCGGCGGGTGGGGTCACGAGAGCGGCCGCATCCGCGTCGGCGTTCGCGTTCGCGTTCGCTCAGAAGTTGATCGAGTTGATGGTGTCGGCTATCGAGTTCAGGAACCGGTTTATGGACGGCGCCATCCCGGTCGAGGCCAGGAAGAAGCCGAAGAGGATGGCCACGATCGCTGGGCCCGCCTTGATCGAGCCCCCTCGGATCAACACCACCAGGATGATCGCCAACAGCAGCACCACTGACAGCGAAATGGCCACAACTGATCACACCCTCGGTCGGTCCGCTCTCCCGGCCCGGGGGCCGCCCTTACAGCGCACCCCCGCTGGAACCATCGTGCCACCAACCGGCCCACCCTATGCGGCCCGTGAGGCATCGTCGGCCACGTCAGCCGCGCGCATCGCGTGCGCAGCGCCGGAACGTGACGCTGAACACCGCCCGCCCGAAGGGCATTTAGGAGGATCCCTGGGGGCGAATCCACAGTGATCGTTTCCAAGGCCACACATCACGCACGCAGGTAATTCGAATACGCTCGACCATCCCCTCGGGCCGGACATTCCGCCAGAGTCGCCCACCGGCACTATGCCCGCTTTAGTCCGGATGAATACGGACACAACACCCCTACCTGGTAGGTAAATCCGCATGTTAGGCAATGTGCGACGGAACACGCTCGCGCGACGTCGACTTTCCCGAATCGGGGGTACACGCAGGCGAAACCGGTATTCGCATCGAGGGTTTTACGGAAGCCCATGACAACGCTAGGGTGCCTCAGATGTTCCACGCTGCCTCATCCTCCGCAAGAGCAACAGGGCCGTCTCCGGCACCGCCGTCGCCACCCCCCTCGGCGCAGTCACCGACTGAGGGAGTACCGGCTCCACGCGGTTCGCGGACCGCCGCCGAGCCGCCCGCCAAGCAGCGTGACGCCTTCTTCGACAACGCCAAGTACCTCGCGATCGTGCTCGTGGCGATGGGGCACTCCTGGGAGCCCCTCAAGGGCGGCCATCGCACCCTGGAAGCGGCGTACATGTTCGTCTACGCCTTCCACATGCCGGCGTTCATCCTCATCTCGGGCTACTTCTCGCGCAGTTTCGACCTGCGCCCCGACCGGCTGAAGCGGCTGCTGACGGGGGTGGTCGTGCCGTATGTCGTGTTCGAGACGGCGTACGTGCTCTTCAAGCGTGCGATAGGCGGCGACCCTGATCTGGCGATCAGCCTGCTCGACCCCTGGTACCTGACGTGGTTCCTGATCGCGTTGTTCATCTGGCGGCTGACGACCCCCATCTGGAAGCTGGTGCGCTACCCGGTCCCGTTGGCGATCGCGATCGCGATGCTCGCCTCCGTCTCCCCCGACATCGGCGACGACCTGGACCTTCAGCGGGTGCTGCAGTTCCTGCCGTTCTTCGTCATCGGCCTGTCGATGAAACCGGAGCACTTCCAGCTGTTCCGGCGTCGCGCGGTGCGCGTCCTGTCGGTCCCGGTGCTCGCCGGCGGGCTCGCCGTGGCCTGGTGGGCCGTGCCGCGGATGAACCCCGCCTGGTTCTACCACCGTGACAGCGCACACGAGTTGGGGGTGCCGTGGTGGTGCGGTCCGATCATGGTGCTCGCCCTGCTGGGCTGCTCCCTGCTGCTCACGGCCTGCTTCTTCTCCTGGGTGCCGCGTCGGCAGATGTGGTTCACGACACTGGGCGCGGGCACGCTGTACGGCTACCTGCTGCACGGGTTCTTCGTGAAGGGCGCGGACTACCGGGGCTGGTACGACCACGGTTGGCTGCACCGGCCGCTCGGTGAACTGTTCGTGACCCTGCTCGCCGGGGCTGTGGTGACCGTGCTGTGCACCCCTCCGGTGCGGCGCGTGTTCCGGTACGTGATGGAGCCCAAGATGGAGTGGGCGTTCAAGCGGGACGCGTCCGCCCTCGCACACGAGCGGGCCGGGGCTTAGGCGATGCGCCGGGCAGTGTCACCGCCTGGGTGACACTGCCAGCTCGATGAGACAGCGCTTGGTCACCCGGCCGCCGTACCGCCCGTCGATCAGGCCCGCGATGCACTCCAGCAGCCCGTCCCTGGCGGCTTCGGGAAGAGCCCGGTGACCGGAATAGGTCCGCAGCAGCTCCAGATAGTCCGACGTGCCGTACATGAGGTCCTGCTCGTAGCGGCGGAAGACCGTGGGCCGAACCGGCCGCTTCGCGCCACCTCCTTGGTATGGTCGGAGCTGTCGATGCCGGCCGCCGCGGGGGGCCGCAGCCCGGGCGGAGAGTCCGGATCCCAGCGCTCGTAGCAGCGCTGGACCTCGACGAAGAACTCCTCGGTGCCGCCCATCACATGCCGGCTGCGCACCACGGCGAGCGCTCCGCCCGGACGCAGCGCGTCGGCGGCCTTGTCCGTCCGCACCGCCGGATCGATCCAGTGGAACGCCGTCGCCGAGACGACCGCGTCGAAGGGCTCCTCCGGCAGCGGCCAGCTCTCGAAGCCCGCCGTCACCACCTCCACCGCCGCGGCCCCGGCCAGGTTGCGGCGGGCCACGGCCGCCATGTGCGCACCCGCCTCGACGGCCGTGATCCGGCAGCCCCGTCCGGCCAGAGGCACCGTCGCCTGGCCGGTCCCGCAGTCCACCTCCAGTACGCGGCTGACGGGGCAGGCACCAGCGAGTTCCACGAGGTCGTCGTACAGCTCCGGCGGATATCCGGGCCTGGCCCGGTCGTACAGCGCCGCGTCCTCGTCGAAGGTCCGGCCCAGGCGCACCCGCCGGGATTCCTCGGGCCGGTCGTCGCGCGTCGCCTGCGCGGTGTCGTCGGGCATGCGGAGCAGGCTAGGCGACGTCCGCCCGCAAGGGGCGCACGGTGAGTGCCCGCGAGGCCCCGCGGGGATCGGCGAGTCGTGTGCGGCCGGTCCCCGCCCAAGGGGCGCCCTGGGGTCCTCTCCTTACGAAGTGCCCTTGAGGTGTCGCATCAGCCTCTCGAAGTCCTGCCATCCGGAGAGGTCGCCCGGATCCCCTGGAAGCGAGTAGTACAGCGCCGGGCGCGTTCTGGGGCCGAGCGGGATCGGGGCCTCCTGCAGAGGAGTGCGGCGGGCCCTGTCACCCGGCATCGCGCGGACCTCCTCGGCGCCCAGGACGAAGGCGAACGGTACGCCCGGGCCCTCGAAGCGCGGCGGTACGGACAGGTCGCGGCGGGCCTTGCGGATCTGGACCAGCATCGACTGGAGGTCGTGCCGGGTCGCCAGCGCCTCGGCTGCCGCGCGGACCGCGTCCGTCGGCACCTCCTCACCTGGCCCGTAACCGAACGCCAGGGTGACGTCCTCCTCGACCCCGCCCTTCGTACGGCTGATACGGACCGTCGCGAGCCCGGGGCGCTCCGGGGTGCCGACCACGACGAGCCAGGTCGGAGCGGGTGACCGCTCGTGCGCCGCGTCCGTCAACTGCCGCAGTGACCACGGCAGGTTGGCGGGCTCCTCGGTGCCCCACCCGGCCGGCGGCTCGCCGGTGATCTCGCGCCACACGGTTTCCAGCGCGCCGCCCAGAACGAGCCGGTCGTCCGCCGGGTGGACGGCCCGGAAGGAGATCGCGAGCTGCCGCTCCCCCATGGCCGCGTTCTCCGCGAGGTCCTGCTTGAAGGAGTCGGCAACCGGGGTGCGCGGGTCCTGCGGGGTGGCGTCCGGCGACTCCACCGTCACGAACAGGCCGTTCTTCCACTCCAGGACGGCCCCGGACAGCCCGTCGTAGTAGCCGTCCTTCTCGTCCTGCACGACCCAGCGCGAGGGCCAGCCCGGCAGGCTGTTGCGGACGGCGGGAGACAGACGGGTGCCTGCGGGCGTCACGATCTGCAGGCCGAGTTCGGCCGCCGCCGCCGCGCGCAGGGCGTCCGAGAGCCAGGCCGTCATCGCGACGACCGGGCGGTCCTGGATGACGACGGCGACCTTGTCGGTGAGCACATCCACGGCGGGCTGGGCGGCAGCGGGCGTCGGCACCGCGCTCACTCCGTCGGTCTTCACCACGGCCAGGGAGGTCGCGGCCTGCGGCGGCCAGGCGGTACCCCCGACCAGCGAGGCCAGACGGGCCGCGAAGGTGCCCGCCAGTCGCTCGGCCTCCGCGACGCCGGTGGTGGCCCGGGCCTCGGTCCACCAGTACGGCACCTCGGGCTCGCGCGCGCCGAGCAGCCGCTCGGCCTCGCCCCTGACCTGGACCAGCAGCGGCGCCTCCACGGAGACGAGGGGGCGCCCCTGCTCGTCGCAGAGCTGCACCACCGCGCCCTCGCCTTCCGTGCCCACCAGCTTGTCCGGGCCGCCGGAGAGCAGACCCGCGATCACGCTCAGCGGGTCGGGCATCTTCTGGGTGAGGGCGATGACGTCCTTGGTCATGAGGTCGGCAGGTCCTTCAACGTGGTCGGTTCGGGTGTCGTACGGCTCCGGTCCCCTGGACGCACCGCGGAGACCGCCCGGTTCACCGGTCCCCCGCGTACACGGTCTGGATCAGCCGGTTCGGCTCGCCCCGGCGCACCAGTACCCCGCGCCCCGACGGCTGCTGGGTGGCGTACACACCGGGGAAGAGCTGGCCCTCGCTGCGGTCGCCCGCCATCACCAGCGCCGAGGCACCGGACTCGCGCAGGCCTTGGAGCAGCGGCTCGTACAGGCCCCGGGCGGCGCCCGCGACCCGGCGGGTGACGACGAAGTGCAGGCCGATGTCGACGGCGGAGGGGATATACGGCAGGAAGGGGGCGAGGGGCTGCTGGCCCGCCGTGGTCAGCACGTCGTAGTCGTCGACCAGGATCACGATCCGCGGGCCCGTGCCCCAGCTGCCCGGCTCCAGGTCCTCGCTGTCCGCGCTCTCGTCGGGCAGCCGCTTCTCCAGCTCACCGGCGATACCGGCCGACAGGGCTCCGGCCAGCTTGGAGTTGTAGGCGTAGCCGCCGCGGAACTCCTCGGGGATCGCGCCGCGCAGTCCACGCCGCGGGTCCATGACGCCGAAGACCAGTTCGTCCTCGCTGTAGCGGTCGATGAGCCCGTTCGCGACGACCTTCAGCAGATTGGTCTTGCCGCACTCGCTGTCGCCCATGATCAGCAGATGCTGGTCGTGCGCGAAGAGGTCGAGCAGGACAGGCGCCAGCCGGTTCTGGTCCAGGCCGATCGGCACCCGGCGCGGCTCGGCCGACGGGCCGGGCAGCAGCCGGGGTTCCAGGACGTGCGGCAGCACGCGCACGGGCTGGGCGACGTCACCGGTCCAGGTGGCGCGGACCGTACGGGCGGTGCGTTCCAGGACGGCGCCGAGGTCCGCGGTGTCGGCGAGGCCGTCCGTGCGCGGCAGCGCGACCTGGGCGAAGAGCTTGCCATCGGTGAGGACGCGGCCCTTCTCCTCCGGTGCGAGGGTCTCGGCGAGCTTGCGGTCCACGCTGGACTCGCTCGGGTCGTTCAGGCGCAGTTCGACGCGGGTGCCGAACTGGGACTGGGTGGCGATGCGCACGTCGTTCCAGCGGAGCATGCCGGCGACGACATGGATGCCGTAGCCGCCGCCTCGTTTGAGGATGTCGACGACCGGGTCGTCCAGTTCCTCGAAGTCGTCACGCAGGGCGCCGAAGCCGTCGATGAGCAGCACGACCTCGGTGGAGGCCAGCTCCGGCAGACGGCCCGCCGCGCGCAGGGTGCGCAGCTGCTCCAGCGAGTCGATGTTGTGGATCCGGAACAGCTCCTCGCGCTGGTCGAGCATGCCGCGCACGGAGTCGATGGTGCGTGCGGCGCGCTCGCGGTCGGCGCGGCCCGCGACCCCGCCGACGTGCGGCAGCCCGGCGAGGGCCTGGAGACCGCCACCGACCAGGTCGAGGCCGTAGATGCCGACTTCCTGCGGGGTGTGGGTGAGCGCCAGGGCGAGGCCGAGGGTGCGCATCAGCGTCGTCTTGCCGGACTGCGGCCCGCCGATGACCGCCACATGGCCGCCCGCGACCGTCAGGTCCAGGTACCACTCGCCCTGCCACTGCTTCGTCGGATCGTCCAGGATGCCCATCGGCACCCGGAGCGGACCCCTCCCGCCGGCGGCCCGGCCACCCCCGGCCGACGAGCGCTCCGCGCGTCCCCGCTGATCGGCGAGCTGCATACCGCGCGGCCCGACCTCGACGGGTCCGGCGACCTTGTCGAGGGCGATGGCGTCGGGCAGCGGGGGCAGCCAGATCTGGCGCACGGGCCGGGACCCGGCATCGCGCTCGATCTGCTGGACCATGACGCCCATCTCGGTGGGACCGGTCTCGCGGCGCCGCATCTGCGGCTCCTCGGGGCCCGAACCCTCCCCCTGGCCCAGGGTGTTGTACGCCGCGTACTCCAGGGCGAGCGGCCCGGTGTCCTCCTCCTCGCGCTGGACGGGACCCCGGTAGCCGCCGGAGACATAGCTCGCCTTGAACCGCTCGTAGTGGCTGGTGTCGACCTTGAGGTAGCCGAAGCCGGGGAGCGGCGGCAGATGGAAGGCGTCCGTGGTGTCCAGGACCGTACGGGACTCGTCGGCGGAGAAGGTGCGCAGACCGAGCCGGTAGGACAGATACGTGTCCAGGCCCTTGAGCTTGCCGCCCTCGATGCGCTGGCTGGACAGCAGCAGATGCACGCCGATGGAGCGGCCGATCCGGCCGATCGACAGGAACAGGTCGATGAAGTCCGGCTTGGCGGTGAGGAGTTCGCCGAACTCGTCGATGACGACGAACAGATGCGGCAGGGGCTCGAGGTCGGGGCGCTTCTCGGCGCGCAGGGCGGCGTAGTGACCGACGTCGGCGACGTTTCCGGCGTCCTTGAGGACCTGCTGGCGGCGCTTGACCTCGCCCGCCAGCGACGCGTGCACACGCTCCACCAGGCCCGCCTGGTTCTCCAGGTTGGTGATCACTCCGGCCACGTGCGGGAGGCCCGCGAAGGGGGCGAAGGTGGCGCCGCCCTTGTAGTCGACCAGGACCAGCGCGAGGTCCTCCGGCGGGTGGGTGGCGACCAGCGCGAGGACCAGGGTGCGCAGCAGTTCGGACTTGCCGGAGCCGGTGGCGCCGACGCACAGACCGTGCGGGCCCATGCCCAGTTCCGAGGACTCCTTCAGGTCGAGCAGGACCGGCTCGCGGCTGTCACTGATGCCGATCGGCACGCGCAGGAAGGCGCGTTCACCGCGCGGCGCCCACAGCCGGTCGAGGTCGAGGTGGGCCACGTCGTCGATGCCGAGCAGCTCCGCGAAGTCGACCGGGCCGGTCAGCGGCGCGTCGGCCATGGATTCGGCGGACAGCCTGAGTGGGGCGAGCATCCGGGCCAGGCCCTCGGCGAACGGGATGCCGACCTCGTCGACCGTGCCGTGCGCGCTGATCGGCTCGGCCTCGCGCAGGTCCTCGATGACGATCCGGTCGCCCTCCACCGTGATCCGGACCCCGACCTGGCCGGGCTCCTGGATCCGCTGGTCGAGCAGGTGCAGCACGGTGACACCCATGTCGCGCAGGCCGACCGCGTCATCGGGGCGGGGCAGGTCGACGGCGTCCTCGCCATGGCCGTCGGTGACCACGAGCAGCCGGGAGGTCATGGCGAGGGCGTCCTTGCCGGACAGACCGCGGCGCACCTCGGCCGCGTAGGAGGCACGACGGCGCAGCTCGGGGCCGATCTGGTGGGACAGCTGGGGCAGTGAGGGGGCGATGCGGCGGGCGGCGACCGGGCCGTCGAACTGCTCGGAGTCGAGCAGATGCGGCAGCCACTTGGCCCACTCCCACTCGTCCAGCCGGTCCCCGGGGACGGCGAGCGCCATGGCGACGTCGTCCGGAGCGTGCGTCGCGGCGGCCTGGACGATCAGGGCGCGGGCCACCCGCAGGGTGTCCTCGCGGGGGCCGATGACACTGATGTTGCCGACCCGGTCCAGCGGGACGGTGAGCGGGAGTTCCGTGCCGGTGCCGAAGCGGGCCGTCAGCGCGGACGCCTCGTTCAGCATGAACTGGTCCGGCGGCGTGAGCACGGACGAGCTCTGCTGGCCGACCCTCAGATCCCGTACGGGCATCTCACCGGTACCGACGCGCACGCGCAGGAAGTCGGCGTCCAGGCGCCGCCGCTCCCACAGGCGGGCCGGATCGCGGACTATGTCGTACAGCGCGTCCGGCGGCGGGTCGAGCACCTGTGCCGTCTCGCGCCGCTCCCGTTCCTCCTTGGACAGCTCCTCGCGGGTGTCCTCCAAGTACGCGAGATACGCCTCGCGTTGGGTGCGGCGGGTCCGCTGGGCCTTGCCGCGCTGGGAGAACACCAGCGCCATCGAACCGGCGATGGTGACCACCAGGATGATCGCGCCGAGTCCCGCGAACTGGCTGTTGCGCACGACGGTCATCATCACCACGGACGACATCACGCCGGCCACAGGTAGCAGCGAGGTCACGATCGAACCGGCCTTGCCCTCGGGCAGGTTGGGCGGCGCCTCGATGGTGCGCGGTTCGGGGGCAGCCGGGGGCCGGGTGGTGCGGGCCGGCCGGTGGATCAGTCGGGTGCTCATGTGCCGTGTCCTCCCCCTTGCTTCAGCGGCGCTTCTGGGAGAGCTGGAAGACCTCTGCGGCCAGGCGTGTGGCGGCCAGCCGGGTGGCGTGTGCGAGGAGTTCGGTGCGGATCGCGCCGCCCGCCGCCAGGTGCCGGTCGTAGGGCAGTACGTGGACCCGGGCACCGGTCGCGCGCAGCGTCTCCGCGGCCTTGGTGGCGTCGAGTCCGGTGTGCGGGACCATCTCGGTCAGCGTGACGACGGTCCCCTCGATGACATGGCGCGGCAGGCCGCGCATCCACTCCAGGACGGCGAAGGTGCTGGAGACGCCCTCCAGCGTGGCCGGCGCGGTCAGCACCCGGGCCTGGGAGGCGGACAGGGCGACACGGGCGACCTCGGCGGGCAGGGTCTCGCAGTCCACGACGGTGACGCCGAAGTAACGGCGCAGGGACACCATGACCCGCTCGTACGCCTTGGTGTCGAGCATGGCGCCGATCTGGCCCTGGCTGCCGGGCAGCAGCCAGGCGTTGTCGGGGAGTTGGACGAGGTAGCCGGTGACGTCGAGCAGCGACATCTGCGGCTCCACGATGCCCGCGACATCGCCGGTGGTCCAGCGCAGTGTCTCGGCGCCGAGCCTGAGCGGCAGCGTGCCGAGGGCCGGGTCGGCCTCGATGATGAGGGTCGGGTCGTGCCGGTAGTGCGCGTACGTGGTGCCGAGCAGGGCGGCGACGGTCGTCTTGCCGGCTCCGCCGCGGATCGAGGTGACGGCGATCTGCCGCCCGGTGGTCACGGCCTGCTGGAGCACTTCGGCGGTGGCGGTGGCTCCGGTGACCTCACGGGCGGCGGAGGAGGAGACGGTACGGCGCACGGCGCGCAGGGCACGGGCGGAGAGCGGCTCGCCATGGCGGGGCTTGAGGCCGGCACCGGCAAGCTGCTTGTCGACGACCGGGCGTGAGTCGGGGGTGCGGGGCTGCGGCCGAGGGCCGGCGGGCCGCTGGGCGGGCACCGGCCGGTGCTGAGGCTGCGCGGCGGCGCCCTGCTGTCCGGCGTACGCCTGCTGGGGCACTGGCTGCTGGGGGTGCTCGTACGCCTGCCCCTGCGCGGGTGCGCCCTGCGGGTGCGGCTGTGCGGCACCGGGGACGGGCGCGCCCTGCGGGTGCGCCTCGGGGCCCGGTTGCCCGGAGCCGCCCCTGAGGTTGCGCAGCACGTCGCTCTGCCAGTTCTCCCCGTTCGGCATGTCGCCCTTCTCTCCTGTCCGCCCCGCCCGGAGCGGCCGCACCATGTGTCAGAACTTGTTGAGCAACTGCCCGTAGATGCCGAACACGCCGACGGCGAGCGGGAACAGCCCGATCACACCGATCGACTCGATCAGATCGCCGACGCGCCGCAGCCGTACCTGCACATGCTCCGGCGGCTGCACGGCGAGGACCAGCAGCGGCAGCACCGCGGCCGCGCACAGCACGGCGAGCGGTCCGGCGCCCGCGGCGTGGTCCATCCAGAGCACCACCAGGCGTACGACGAGCAGCGCGGCGGCGGCGAACAGCGCGACCACCTCGGCGACCAGCGGAAACGCTCGGGCCCTGGACAGCAGCACGACGGCGACCAGCGACGTGAGGGCCACGGTCCACACGGTCGGCTCCGGCGCGGTAGTCAGCAGCCAGCCGCCGGCGGCGGCCGAGACGGCGGTGGCGATGGTCGCGAGGGCGAGCCCGCGGTGCGTGGCCGCCAGCGCGTTGCCGACCTCGTGCCGGCTGACCGAGACGCCTCCCGACCTGCGGTCGTCGAGCCCGGTCAGACCGGAGGCCATCAGCGCGAAACGGGGCAGCAGCCCGAGCAGCACGACGGAGAGCACGGCCATCACGGCGCCGAGCCGGGCCGGTTGGTCCTGCACGGCGGCGACCGTCTCCCAGACGACGGCGATGACCGCCGCCGCGCCCGCCCCGATGAGCCCGCCGTGGCCGAGCGGCGAGAAGAAAGCGAGCAGCACGAGGGTGAGCACCAGCGCGGCCACGACACCGGCGAGCCGGGCCGTCCCGGGCCAGTCGTAGGCGTCGGCGGCGGTCCAGGCGGTGAGCGGCCCGAGCCCGCCGGAGGCGAGGAGCAGCGCGGTGGCCAGTCCCTGGTTGCCGTTCCCGACCTTGGCCACCAGGGCTCCGGCGAGGAGCAGGACGAGGGTGGCGGCCACCAGTCCCGTGGTGAGGGAGCGGAGGTCGAACTCGTGCCGGGCGAGGACGGCCGCGGTCACCGCGAAGACGAAGGTGGCCACGCCGGCGGTGACCCGGCGGGCGGCCGGGCGCCAGCGCCAGGCCCGCAGGTCGAGGTCGTCGGCGACCTGGTCCGTCACATCGTGCACGACCGGCGCGGGCGGGGCGGCGTGCGCCCGAACGAGCTGGAGTACGGCGCCGTCGGCGATCTCGGCCGAGGACAGCGTGGCGTCGTGCGGCAGCACCGAGCCGTCGGAGGTGACGAGTTGCCGTGTCATGGGGCGTGCGGCGGCCCGGTCGTCGAGCAACTGCAGGATGTCGGGGAGCAGTTGGCCTATCGGAGTGTCCGACGGCAGGACGATGTCGGCTCGCCGTCGCTCACCGACCAGGGTGACCCGGCTCAGCTGGGCCCGGGAAGTCGTTGCAGTGCTCACCACTTGGGGGAACCTATCATCGCGATGTCGTCCGAAACGGCGTGTCCGTACGGGGGTTCCGTGGAGGCACGCGACCTCCCTGGCAGGGCCATGCCCACCCGGCGGACCGGGTTCACCTCTTCGTGCCTTGCTTCGTGCCGTCGGCGCTGGGCGTCTGGCCGCCGCTTCCGCCGGACGGGGCGTACAACTGCCCTTGCTGCTGCTCCTGCTTCTTCTGCTCGGCCTTCTGCTTGGCCAGGGTGGCCTGGAGGAAGGACCAGCCGACGCAACCGGCGCACAGTACGGCGGCGATCGCGATGCCCGTGAACATCTTGCCGAGCCGCTCGTCCACCGTGCGCCAGCCGCGCTGGGCGCCGAACAGCAGCGCGTCACGCATCCGTCGGCGGCGTACCGCCACCGACTCCAGCAACTGGCTGTCGTAGTCCCGTGTCATCAGTAGTCCCGTGCCGTTCCGTACCGTCCTGTGCCGGCCGCGGTCGCCGTCGGCCCGTCAGTCATCTGCACCGAGACCGAGGTACTCGCGCATGGCCGCGTACTTGCGGGTGAGCCGCTCGGCGGTGGGGGCGTCGAGGGCCGCGAGACGGTGCGGATCGGCGTTGTGCGCGAGGTCGGCCGCCTTGACGAGCCGGGCGCCCGGGGTGGCGAGGATGCGCCTGGCGTACGCGTCCGGCTCCTCTCCCGGGTGCTTGGTGACGGCTCGCACGACGTCCTTCGTCACCTGTGACAACGGGGCCGCCTCCAGCCACTCCTCGGTGAGGACGCCGTCCTCCACGGAGTCGTGCAGCCAGGCGGCGGCCACGAGTTCGTCGCCACCGCCCCGGGCCCGTACGCCCTCGGCGACGGCCTGAAGGTGCTCCGCGTAAGGCCGCCCGGCCTTGTCCTTCTGCGCGGCGTGCGCGGCACGTGCGACGGCCTCGACCTCGGCCATGCTCATATGTGCCTCTGATGACCGCGGTTCGTGCGGCATGAGCGGCATGACAAGCTCCCCCTAACTTTGCCCCTGCAACATAAGGCATGGACGAGCGGGGAGTACAGCCCAGTTGCGGTCGAGGGATACGGCGGAGCGGTGGAGGCTCGGTGCCGGAGCCGCCCGAAGGTTCGACGCCTTGGGCGGTCGGCAATGCGTGACGCATGGTCAGCCCTTGCTCACCAGTTCCCTGAGCGCTCCAAGAGTCCCCACCTCGGAGAGTGAACCGGGTACGACGTGGCTCCTCTCGCTGTCACCCGCACCTTCCATCAGCTCGGCGAGTAGAGCGGTGGGTGCAAGGTCGCGAGCCTTGGCGTCCCGCAGCTTCCAGAGCCACGGAGCACCGGCATTGAGGTCCGCAGGACGAAGCCCCGGCGGCGTCAGCCAGCCGGCCGCCTCATCCGCGTCGTTGGCCCACACATATCCGATGACCGAGCCGGCCGCATTGAGTGGTGTGCATCGTGAAGTGGCAGGTCACGGGCCTGGTGTGATTCTGTGCGCGGGTGCTCGTGCTGGTCGCGCGGGGCAGTCTGCCGTGTAGATCGTCGGGCAGGGAGGTCTTCGCGGGTTCTGGTCCGTTCCAGCCCGGGGACTCTTACGCTCCCGGGCATGGTGGACCCCGAGGTGCTGGAACGGATCGCCGTGCGCTGCGCGGAACTGGACAGTCTGGAAGAACAGCTGGTCAAGCAGCTGGACCAGGTGCGGGCCGAGCGGGACGAACTCGCGGTCGCCGAGCGGGTTCTGGCAAGGATGAGCGAGCAGATCGCCGGGGAACGGGCTGCCGTCGCGCCGGCGTCGGCGCAGGTC
>NZ_JBSFJX010000080.1:0-40777 GCF_053598275.1 Streptomyces sp. NPDC001156
CGTAACACCTGCTCGTCGTCCGGCGTGAGGTCCTTGAGGCGGGTGCGGATCGCCACGCCGGACGGGCCGACGGCCACGAAGGGGGCAGCGATCGTGCGCAACGACTCACCACGCATCGATCTGCCCCCTCCCCAACACGTGGTCAGCAACAGGAAGAACGGTATCGGCCGGCACTGACAGTGCCCGCCAAGCGGTCGTGCGCGCTGCACCACCACGAACAAGTACATGCTCGTGCACACGCACGCACACTCCTGCACATCCGAAACCGAACAGCTCCCAACTCCTGGCTGACCCCGCGCCGGTGCCACGGCCGGTGGAACGCCTCTGGTCAGAGGGGGGCAGACCGGGCTAGCGTCCGGACATGGCAGCCCGATCCGACCTCGCGTTCGACCCCTGGGACCCGGCGTTCATCGCCGACCCCTACCCCGCCTATGCCGAGCTGCGCGCCCGGGGGCGGGTGCACTACTACGAGCCCACCGACCAGTGGCTGGTCCCGCACCACGCGGATGTGTCGGCGCTGCTGCGCGACCGGCGTCTGGGCCGGACGTACCAGCACCGGTTCACCCATGAGGACTTCGGCCGGACGGCGCCGCCGCCCGAGCACGAGCCGTTCCACACGCTCAACGACCACGGCATGCTCGACCTGGAGCCGCCGGACCACACCCGTATCCGGCGGCTGGTGTCGAAGGCGTTCACACCGCGCACGGTGGAGCGGCTCAAGCCGTATGTGCACGGGCTGGCCGGCGAACTGGTGTCCCGGCTGGTGGAGGCGGGCGGGGGCGACCTGCTGAGGGACGTCGCCGAGCCGCTGCCGGTCGCGGTGATCGCCGAGATGCTGGGTATCCCGGAGGCGGACCGCGGGCAGCTGCGGCCCTGGTCGGCGGACATCTGCGGGATGTACGAGCTGGGTCCTTCGGAGGAGACGGCGCGGAAGGCGGTACGGGCGTCGGTCGAGTTCTCGGACTACCTCCGGGAGCTGATCGCGACGCGTCGCAAGGAGCCCGGCGAGGACCTGATCTCGGGTCTGATCGCGGCGTACGACGAGGGTGACCGGCTCACCGAGCAGGAGATGATCTCGACCTGCGTGCTGCTGCTGAACGCGGGGCACGAGGCGACGGTGAACGCGACGGTCAACGGCTGGTGGGCGCTGTTCCGCAACCCGGATCAGCTGGCCGCTCTCCGCGCCGACCACTCGCTCGTCCCGTCCGCCGTCGAGGAGCTGATGCGCTACGACACCCCGCTCCAGTTGTTCGAGCGCTGGGTGCTGGACGAGATCGAGATCGACGGCACCACCGTCCCCCGGGGCGCGGAGATCGCCATGCTGTTCGGCTCGGCCAACCACGACCCGGCGGTCTTCACCGCCCCCGAGAAGCTGGACCTGACCCGCGAGGACAACCCGCACATCTCCTTCAGCGCGGGCATCCACTACTGCATCGGCGCCCCGCTTGCCCGCATCGAACTGGCGGCGTCGATGACGGCTCTGCTGGAGAAGGCGCCGACGGTGCGGCCTGCGGCGGAGCCGGAGCGCAAGCCGAACTTCGTGATCCGGGGGCTGGAAGGGCTGAGCGTGGAGATCGGCTGATCACCGCTATGCCGAGGCGGGGATCCCGGTCTGCTTGCTGATCGACCGGGACAACCGCTCGGTCGTCGTGTGCAGCGATCCCGACCCGGAGATCGGGTACCGGGGCATCCATAGCGTGACGTTCGATGACAGGGTCACGCTCCCCGATCCCGTAGGCATCGACATCGATACCGAGGAGCTGAAGGTTAAGCCGGCTGAGGCACCCTCAGCTGCTCACGTCCCGCCTCCGCAACCCCACCAGCCCCCCGGCCACCAGCACCACCGCGAGCCCCGTCAGGATGAGCACCGGCGGCCAGTCCATCTCTCCGCCGGGCAGCTTCGGCAGATGCCCGAAGGGCGACAGGTCCAGCACCACCTGCGGAAGGTTCAGCGCCGGTCCCACCCAGCCGATGAGCAGTGCCGCGCCCGCCACGCCCCATGCCGCCATCGCACCCTGCGGCAGTACCCCGTACAGCAGGACCGCCAGGCCGCCGATCACCCACACCGCCGGGAGCTGCACCAGACAGGCACCCAGGATCGGGCCGATCTCCTTGCCGTAGCCCGCCGCGAAGCCGAGGCCCGCCAGCAGCATGATCAGCGCGGCTCCGCTGAAGGCGATCACCAGATGTCCGGCGGCCCAGCGCAGCCGTCCCACCGCGTTCGCCAGCACCGGTTCCGCCCGCCCCGAGGACTCCTCGCCGCCCAGACGCAGGACCGACGAGACGATGTACAGGGCGGCGACCAGGCCCATGACGCCGACCATCGCGGAGAGGAACGTGTCCGTCAGCCCGGACTGCCCGCCCATCCGCTCGAAGATCTCCCGGGCCTTGTCGTTGTCGCTGACGAGCTTCGTCGCGCCGTCCGTCATGCCGCCGTAGACGACTCCGGCGAGGAAGAAGCCGAGACTCCAGCCGAGCACACCGCCGCGCTGCAGCCGCCAGGCCAGCGCGCCCGCCGAGCCCAGACGGCCGGTGGCGGGTCCGGGCCGGGTGGGCAGGAAGCTCATGCCGATGTCACGCCGTCCGGCAAGCGCGTACGCCACCGCGCCCTGGACGAGCGCCGCCGCAGCGAACAGCAGCAGCACCCACCAGCGTTCACCGGCGTACGGGCGCTCGTTCTCCAGCCAGCCGAGCGGGGATAGCCAGGTCAGCACGGACGAGCCGTCGTTCGCCCCGGCGTCGCCCGCCGCGCGCAGCACGAAGGCGGCGCCCAGCACCGCGCCCGTGAGCCCGCGCGCCAGCCGTGCGCTCTCGGTCAGCTGCGCGACGATCGCCGCCATCGTGGCGAAGACCATCCCGACCCCGCCGATGCCCAGGCCCAGCGCCAGTGACCCCGTGGCGCCCTGCCCGGCCAGACCGACCGTGATCACCAGCGCCAGTACGGCGTTCGCGACCGCGGCAGCGAGCAGCGCCGCCGTCAGCGGGGCGCGCCGCCCCACCATCGCCGAGGAGATCAGCTCCTGCCTGCCGCTCTCCTCCTCGTCGCGGGTGTGCCGTACGACGACGAGCAGGCTCATCACGGCAGCCAGCAGTCCGGCGTAGACGCCGATGCGCCAGGCGGTGAGCGCGCCGAGCGACTCGCCGAAGACCGGGCCGACCATCGCGCGCAGTGAGGTGTTGGTGGCCATCTGGTCGGCCAGGTCCGCGCGTTGGGCCGCCGTGCCGTACAGGCCCTTGAGCGTGCCCGGCATGGACAGCACCATCAGGGCGTTGACCGCGATCCAGAGGGGGATCATCAGCCGGTCCCGGCGCAGTGCGAACCGCAACAGCGTCCCGGTGCCGGCGAGTTGACGGGACCCCCCGGTCCGCACGGTCAAGGCCGGTGCCGCGGCGGTCATCGGGTCCCCTCTTCCTGGTAGTGCCGCAGGAACAGCTCCTCCAGCGTGGGCGGCGTCGACGTCAGCGACCGCACTCCCGACTCGCTCAGCGACCTGAGCACCGCGTTCAGCTTGTCGGTGTCGACCTGGAGCCTGACCCGCCGGCCCTGTGTGTCGAGGTCGTGCACGCCGGGCAGGCCGGCCAGTCCGTTGGGCGCCCCGGCGAGTTCGGCGGTGACGCTCGTCCGGGTCAGATGGCGCAGTTCGGCGAGCGAGCCGCTCTCGACCGTCCGGCCCTTGCGGATGATGCTGACCCGGTCGCAGAGCTCCTCGACCTCGCTCAGGATGTGCGAGGACAGCAGGATCGTCCGGCCGCGCTTCCGCTCCTCCTCGACGCAGCGCTGGAAGACCTCCTCCATCAGCGGGTCGAGTCCGGACGTCGGCTCGTCGAGGATCAGCAGGTCGACGTCCGAGGCGAAGGCGGCGACGAGGGCGACCTTCTGCCGGTTGCCCTTGGAGTACGTCCGCCCCTTCTTGGTCGGATCGAGTTCGAACCGCTCGATCAGCTCCGCCCGGCGCGCCCGGTCGAGGCCACCGCGCAGCCGGCCGTACAGGTCGATGACCTCGCCTCCGGACAGGTTGCGCCACAGGGTGACGTCGCCGGGGACGTACGCGACCCGGCGGTGGAGTTCCACCGCGTCCGACCACGGATCGCGGCCGAGTACCTGCGTGGTGCCCGAGTCGGCGCGCAGCAGGCCCAGCAGGACCCGGATGGTGGTGGACTTGCCGGCGCCGTTCGGGCCCAGGAACCCGTGGACCTCACCGGCCTCGACGTGCAGGTCGAGTCCGTCCAGCGCATGCGTCCTGCCGAACGACTTGTGCAGTCCGGAAACCTCGATGGCGGGGTTGGCCTTCGTCATGATTCGGAAGGTACGCTGTTTTCAGAAAATTGTGAAGTTAAGGAAGCGTAGAAAACGTGGGTAGACTCGACGAGGTGTCTGACCAGGGGAGATGATCCAGGGATGACGGAGCCGCAGGCCGCAGAGCGGGATCCGGAGTCGGTCTCGCGGTTCGTGGAGCACTTCGCCGCACAGCTGGTCGAGGCGGGCGTGCCGCGCATGCCGGCCCGGGTCTTCGGTGCGCTGCTCGCCTCCGACACCGGCACCCTCACCTCCGCCCAACTGGGCGAGCAGTTGCAGATCAGCCCGGCCGCGGTGTCCGGGGCGGTGCGCTATCTGGCGCAGGTGCACCTGGTGTCACGGGAGCGGGAGCCGGGGTCGCGCCGGGAGCGCTACCGGGTGCACAGCGACCAGTGGTACGAGGCGCTCACCAATCGCGAGGCACTCATCAAGCGGTGGGAGGAAGCCCTGCGGGAAGGGGTCACCAGCCTGGGCGCCGACACTCCGGCGGGCCGCAGGCTCGAGGAGACCCTCGCCTTCTTCGAGTTCGTCGAGGGTGAGGTCGTGGCCATGATGGAGCGCTGGCGCGTGCATCGGGACAGGACGTTCCGCCAGGGCTGAGCATCCCGTGCGGAAGCCGGTGGCACCACAGGCTTCCGGGCCCCCGAGTCACGAGTCACGACGAAGCCGGCACCGTGAGCCCCCAGGCCCCCGCCCACACCGTCCACGTCCGGCTGCGCACCGGCCCGGCCACCACCGCGTCCGCCCGGTACCGGAAGTCCGCTCCGCTCACGGTCACGGCCCGTCCGCGCGCCTCCAGCGGCGACGCCTCCGCCCCCACCGACACCGGCCGCACCTCCACGACCGCGGTACCGGACGAACCCGGCGTCACCGACACCCCTTGAACGGGCTCGTCCAGGTCCACCAGCAGCACCCCGTCCACCTCCACCCGCAGCCGGGCGGGTCCGGGCGGGGGCGGCGTCGTGAGCCGGGGCGGGCGCACCGCCAGCGTCCGCACCAGGGACCGCCCCACCCGCAGCCAGGGCCGTCCCGAAGAGATCCGCTCGTCGGCCGCCGTACCGTCCCGCTGGGCCGGCACGGCCGGTACCGACGGGATCCGCAGATCGCCGAGGACCACACCGTCACTGTCGTCCACCAGCAGATCCAGCCGCCGCTCCACCCCGTCCAGTACGGCTCTGGCCGCCGCCACCGCCCCCTCGGGCACCCCCAGCGAGCGCGCCAGGGACTGCGCGGCGCCCACCGGCACCAGCGACAGCGCCGTCGTCTGCAGCTCACGTCTGCGGTGCAGCAGGGTCACCGCACGGAGCAGGGCCCGGTCGTCGCCCACGACCACGGGGCGTCGCGCCCCCCGGCGGTCCAGTGCCCGGGCGAATTCCTCCGGGTTCTCCGGGAGGCACACCTTGGTCGCCGCACCCGCGCTGAGCACGTCTTTCGCAATCAGTACCGACTCACCGTCACTGTGACGGGCAACCGGGTCGATCACCACGAGGAGCTGGTCGGAAGTCGCCACCTCGGTCCTGCCTCGCTTCCTCGGGTAGCATCTTTGTGCAAGAGCCCCTTGCGCTATTGCGCCAGGGGCTTCGTCTATTCCGGGGCATCCGGTCCGACGGTTTGCGGCCAATGACGGCCGCGGTGCACGCGGTGGTGGAGCCTCCGCGTACGCCCCCGACCCTGGACATGCCCCGCCCGGAAGGGGTGTACGCGCGTGCCAGCACTTGTGCTGCTCGGTGCTCAGTGGGGTGACGAGGGCAAGGGAAAGGCCACCGACCTGCTCGGTGGCTCCGTGGACTATGTGGTGCGCTACCAGGGCGGCAACAACGCCGGTCACACGGTGGTCGTGGGTGACCAGAAGTATGCCCTCCACCTCCTCCCTTCCGGAATCCTCTCGCCCGGATGCACGCCCGTCATCGGCAACGGAGTCGTCGTCGACCCCTCGGTCCTGCTCTCCGAGCTGAGCGGTCTGAACGAGCGCGGCGTCGACACGTCGAAGCTGATGATCAGCGGGAACGCGCACATCATCACGCCGTACAACGTCACCATGGACAAGGTGACGGAGCGCTTCCTCGGCAAGCGCAAGATCGGCACCACCGGCCGCGGCATCGGCCCGACCTATTCCGACAAGATCAACCGCGTCGGCATCCGGGTCCAGGACCTGTACGACGAGTCGATCCTGACCCAGAAGGTCGAGGCGGCCCTCGACGTCAAGAACCAGATCCTCACCAAGCTGTACAACCGGCGCGCGATCGTCGTCGACCAGGTGGTCGAGGAACTGCTGGGCTACGCCGAGAAGATCGAGCCGTATGTCGCCGACACCGTCCTGATCCTCAACCAGGCGCTCGACGACGACAAGGTCGTCCTCTTCGAGGGCGGCCAGGGCACGCTCCTCGACATCGACCACGGGACGTACCCCTTCGTCACCTCGTCGAACCCGACCGCGGGCGGCGCCTGCACCGGCTCCGGTGTCGGTCCCACGAAGATCAGCCGCGTCATCGGCATCCTGAAGGCGTACACGACCCGCGTCGGCTCCGGTCCCTTCCCGACCGAGCTGTTCGACGAGGACGGCGAGGCGCTGCGCCGCATCGGCGGCGAGCGGGGCGTGACCACCGGACGTGACCGCCGCTGTGGCTGGTTCGACGCGGTGATCGCCCGTTACGCGACCCGGGTCAACGGGCTGACGGACTTCTTCCTCACCAAGCTCGACGTGCTGGACGGCTGGGAGCAGATCCCGGTCTGCGTCGCCTACGAGATCGACGGCAAGCGGGTCGAGGAACTCCCCTACTCCCAGACCGACTTCCACCACGCGAAGCCGATCTACGAGTACCTGCCGGGCTGGCAGGAGGACATCACGAAGGCGAAGACCTTCAGCGATCTCCCCAAGAACGCCCAGAACTACGTCAAGGCCCTGGAGGAGATGTCGGGTGCGCCGATCTCGGCGATCGGCGTCGGCCCGGGCCGCGACGAGACGATCGAGATCAACTCGTTCCTGTAGTCCGCGGTTTCCCCCTCTCTACACGCCCCCGGTGAGGCTCCGGCCGACCCGGGGGCGTGGTCGTTTCATGGGCCATCCTTGACCTGTACATGAACTATTGGGGGTTCCGTACACAACTGGAGTGACGCAACCTTCTACGCGTGTAGTCCCCGTACTGCCCGCTCAGCAAGCGCAGTTGACCTCCGTCACCTCAGCTCCAGGAGCCTCGAATGCCCGTCAGTCCCATGAACCGCCGGGAGTTCATGCAGAAGTCGGCCGTCACCGGAGCGGCCGTGGCCGCGGCGGGAAGCGTCGCCGTCGCGCCCGCCGAGGCGGCCGGCCGCACGCCCGAACACGCGCCCTGCACCTGGTCGTTCTCCATCCTGGGCACCACCGACCTGCACAGCCACGTCTTCGACTGGGACTACTACCTGGACGCGGCCTACAGCGACAAGGCGGGCAACTCCGTCGGTGTCGCGCGCGTCGCCACACTCATCAAGCAGCAGCGGGAGGCGAAGGGCGAAGAGCGCGTCCTGCTGGTCGACGCGGGCGACATCATCCAGGGGACCTCGCTCGCGTACTACTACGCCCGCGTCGACCCGATCACGGGCAAGGACGCCCCCAAGCACCCCATGGCCGTCGCTATGAACCACATGCGCTACGACGCCGCCGCGCTCGGCAACCACGAGTTCAACTACGGCATCGACGTGCTGCGCAAGTTCGAGAGCCAGTGCCGCTTCCCGCTGCTCGGCGCCAACGCCCTCGACGCCAGGACCCTCCGTCCCGCCTTCCAGCCGTACACGGTGAAGCGCATCTGTGTGCCGGGCGCGCCCGACATCAAGGTCGGCATCCTCGGACTCACCAACCCCGGTATCGCGCTGTGGGACAAGGACAACGTCAGCGGCAAGATGGTCTTCCCCGGGCTGGTGGAGCAGGCGAAGAAGTACGTGCCGCGGCTGCGCGCCCTCGGCTGCGACATCGTCTTCCTGACCGACCACTCCGGCCTCGACGGCTCGTCCTCGTACGGCAGTGAACTCCCGTACGTCGAGAACGCCTCCAACCTCGTCGCCGAGCAGGTCCCCGGCATCGACGCCATCCTCGTCGGCCACACCCACGTCGAGGTCCCCTCCTACACCGTCAAGAACGACGAGACCGGCGAGGACGTCCTGCTGTCCGAGCCGTACTGCTGGGGCATGCGGCTGACCGTCTTCGACTTCGAGGTCGAACTGCACCACGGCCAGTGGAAGGTCACGAGCAAGAAGGCCCAGACCCTCAACCCCAACGGCGTCGAGGAGGACCCGGAGATCACCCGGCTCCTCAAGGCCGACCACGACCTCGTCGTGAAGTACGTCAACACGCCCGTCGGCACCTGCACCCAGGACCTCTCGGCGGCCGAGTCCTGCTGGCAGGACGTCCCCATCATGGACTTCATCCACCAGGTCCAGATGGCGGCGGTCGCCACCGGCCTCTCCACCGCCGACGCCGCCCTCCCGCTCATCTCGGTCGCCGCGCCCTTCAGCCGCACCGCCGACATCCCGGCCGGGAACGTGACGATCAAGGACATCGCCGGGCTCTACATCTACGACAACACCCTGTACGGCAAGAAGCTCACCGGCGCCCAGCTCAAGGACTACCTGGAGTACGCGGCGAAGTACTACCACCAGGTCCCGTCCGGCACGAAGGTCGACACCGCGACCCTCACCAACGCCAACAACTTCTGGGACTACATGTACGACACCGCCGCCGGCGTCGACTACGAGATCGACATCGCCCAGCCCGAGGGCTCGCGGATCAAGAACCTCACCTACAAGGGCGCCGCGGTCGCCGACGACCAGGTCTTCGTCGTCGCCGTGAACAACTACCGCGCCAACGGCGGCAGCGGCTACCCGCACATCGCCGCCGCGGACATCGCGTACAGCTCCACCAACGAGATCCGCCAGCTGATGATCGACTACGTCACGTCGAAGGGCACCCTGAACCCGGCGGACTTCGCGGTCACCAACTGGAAGCTGACCCAGAACGGCACGGCCGTCTTCTAGACGGCCGCTTTCCCCGGGACGCCCTCCAGCCGCTCCGCCAGGAAGTCCTCCCAGGTCCGGGTGCCCGTCTCGGCCCCTTCGAGGGTCAGGTTGGCCCCGGCCCGGTAGGCGCGGCCCGCCTTGCCGGGCATACGGACCGGCAGCATCGGGCGGCGCCTGCCGCGCGCGGTCAGGTAGGTGCGGAGCAGGTCCGCCAGGCCGTACACCGTCGGTCCGGCCAGATCGGGGACCAGGCCGGCCGGCTCACCGAGCGTCAGCTCCACGAGCCGGGCGGTCACGTCCCGCGCGTCGACCGGCTGCAGCCGCAGGCCGCCCGGGACCGGGACGACCGGCAGCTTCGCCATCTTCTCGGCCATCAGCAGCGCCAGGTCGTGGAACTGGGCGGCCCGCAGCGTCGTCCACGGCAGGCCCGACGCGGCGACGGCCCGCTCGGCCTCCAGCTTGGAGCGCAGCCAGGCCAGCGGGACCCGGTCCGCACCGATGACCGAGATGTACACCAGGTGCCGCACCCCGGCCCCCTGTGCGGCCCGCACCAGATTCCGGGTCGCCTCGTCGTCGCCCTTGGGGCCGCCCGCGAGGTGCAGCACGGTCCCGGCGCCCGCCACCGCCGCGTCGAGACCCTCACCCGTGCGCAGGTCGACGGCCACGTGCGTGACGCCGTCCGCGGGCTCGTGCGCGTGCCTGCTCAGCACCCGCACCTCGCGGCCCGCCTCCCGCAAGAGCGGTACGACGTGGCGGCCGAGCGTGCCGGTGCCGCCGGTGACGAGGACGGGCGCGGTCGTCGAGTTCATCATCTTCCTCCCAAGCGGTCGGTTCTCACCCGTGCGGGTGATCTACTGGGACGACCCGCCGTCCGGAAGGAATGTGACACGGTGTCCGAACGCCAGCTGATGACCGAGCGGTTCGAGGAGCAGCGGCCCAGGCTGCGGGCGGTGGCCCACCGGATGCTCGGCTCGCTCAGCGAGGCCGACGACGCCCTCCAGGACGCGTGGCTGCGCGTCGATCGCGCCGACACGAAGGACATCCAGAACCCGGCCGCGTGGCTGACCACGGTGGTGGCCCGGGTGTGCCTGAACATGCTGCGCTCGCGCGAGACGCGGCGCGAGGAGCCGCTGGAGGCGGGCGGGAACCCGGTCGCGGACACGGTGGTCGACCCCGAGGAGGAGGCGCTGCTGGCCGAATCGGTCGGTCTCGCGCTGCTGGTCGTCCTCGACACGCTGACGCCCGCCGAGCGGCTCGCGTTCGTGCTGCACGACATGTTCGCCGTACCGTTCGACGAGATCGGCCCGATGATCGACAAGACCCCGGCCGCGACCCGCCAGCTGGCGAGCCGGGCGCGCCGCCGGGTACGGGGGACCGCGGCGCCCGAGGCCGATCCGCCCCGCCGGCGCCGGGTCGTGGACGCGTACCTGGCCGCGACGCGCGGCGGAGACTTCGAGGCGCTCCTCGCCCTGCTCCATCCGGATGTGGTGCTCCGGGCCGACCGGGCGGTCGTCCCGACCCCCGAGCCCTTCCGCATCACCGGCGCCCACCCGGTGGCCAAGGGCGCGATGGCCTCCATGGGCCGGGCCCGGTTCACCACGCGCGTCCTGGTCGACGGCCGGGCCGGCCTGGCGATGCTCCGGGCCGGCCGGGTGCGCCTGGTGCTGAGCTTCACCCTCTCCGACGCCGACGGCCTGATCACCGCGATCGACGTGATCGCCGACCCGGAGCGCCTGCGGGAGGTGGAGGTCGCGATGCCCGACGACCGGGCCTAGCGGTCCCCCACCTGCCGCCTCAGCTGAAGATGATCATCGATCCCTGGGCCAGGCTCCGGGTCGCCGCCGAATGCAGGCCGAGCCACACGTGCCGCTCGCGGGCGAAGGGGCTCGGGTCGTACGGAGCCGGGAGCGCCGGCTCCTCCAACGCCGTGGGCGCGAGCGGGGGATCCGGCGCGGCGGGCGGGTTCGCCGGGTCGATGCCGATCGCCTGCCCCACCGCCTCCAGCTCCCGCAGCAAGGCCTGGGAGGACCCCAGCGGACCGCCGCCCGCGAGGAGTTCGTCGTTCGACAGCGGCTGTGGGAAGTCCACCGGGACGTACGCGCCCGCGTGGTCGTAGTGCCACACCAGATGCGACTGCTGAGCCGTCGACTCGAACATCTCGAGCAGCTGCTCGTAGTCGCCGCCCAGCTCGTCGACCGGCGTCACCGCCAGACCGCACACCTGAAGCAGATAGGCGCGGCGCAGGAAGTGCAGCGCGTCGTAGTCGAAGCCCGCGACCGGCGCCACCTCACCCGTCAGCCCCGGCATGTACTGGTACACCGGCACCGGCGGCAGTCCTGCCTCGCCCAGCACCTTGTCGTAGAGGGCGAGTTCTTCCGCGAACGGATTGTCGGGCGTGTGGCACAACACGTCGACGAGCGGGACCAGCCACAGGTCACAGGCCAACAGTAAGCTCCTCGGGTTATCGGAGTGGTGCAGGCAGCGTAATGGGCGCGAAGCCGGGGTGTCTCAGCCGTGCAGGTCCCATACCCATACGCCGCCCACCCACTTACCCGGCCGCCCCACGAGCGCGTTCACGGCCCGGCGCAGCTGGTCCTGGTACGGCTGCGGGGCCAGCACCAGAGCACCCGCCTTCCAGTACGCGAAGTCGACGCGCGCCTGCGCCCGCCAGTTCTTGCCGATGGTGGGGGCCACTCCGGTGAAGCTGACGTCCCGCAGCATGCTGGACGTGTAGCGGGGCTGCGCGGTGTAGATGCCGATGCGGTCGCTGCCGTAGGGGCCGTTGAAGTAGCCGCCCGGCACACTGAACTTCAGGCCGGTCGCGGTCTGCCAGTGCAGGGCCTCCGCGTTGCCCGAGTCCGGCAGCGGGATCGGCACGAGCGTCTCGTCCTTGCCGACGTAGGACTTCCACGTCCCGTCCGCGATGAACGCCGGCACCTCGGCGCGCTCCACCGTCTTCAACGGGGCGGGCAGGATCGGGATGAGCGCCGCCGCGACCGCGGTCAGCCCGACGAACTGGTTCGCGATGTTCGGCGTGCGCAGCAGCCGCTCGATCGCCACGGCCAGCAGCATGCCCAGTGCCGGCGCGCAGATCATCGCGACCCGGCCCTCGATGACCGACTCGAACAGGGGCTTGTCCGCGAGCAGGGCCCAGGGGCCCGGGAGAGTGGTCTGGCTGAGCGGGATCCGGAATCGGGGGCCCAGGGACAGGAAGGCGGCGGCCACCGCCGTGAACGCGAGCGCCTTGACGAGGGCGCGGTCCCACAGCCGCACGACGATCGCGAAGGCGAGGGCGACCAGCGGCCAGCCGTAGAAGGCGTTCTGCTCGGTGGGGTTCAGCGACAGGGCGTTCGCGGTCACCTCGTTGCCCGCGACCAGCGAGCGCTCGGCGAAGGAGAGCAGGGCGAGCGGACTGTTGCCCGCGTTGTCGCCGTGCAGAACGCTCTTGTAGCTCTGCGGACCGAAGAACTGCCAGTACAGGGGGAGCGCCACCAGGGGCAGGCACACCGCCGCGCCGATCGCCAGCCCCTTCAGCAGCGGCTGCCAGGCCTTCTTCGCCACGTCCCGGCGCACGACCCCGTACGCCGCGGCGAACAGCGCCATGCCGAGGGACGCCAGCAGCAGCGGCTCCTCACCGAGGAAGACCTGATACGCCGCCATCAGCCCGAGGACGACCCCGTCCCGGACGACCCTTGTACCCGAACACAGGCGCAGGGCGCGCTCGATGAGCAGCGGGATCATGAACAGGACGGTGAAGTTCGGGTGCGCGTTGGCGTGGCTGACCATCGGGGGCGCGAAGGCCGCGAGCGCCGCACCGGTGAAGGCGGCACCCCGGCGCCGTACGACGCGTTTCACGATGAGCCGGTACCAGGCGGCGGCCGTCGCGGCGAGGCCCAGGGTCATCACCAGCGCGAGCGTGACCGCGGGACCGAGGAGCAGCGTGATCGGTGTCAGGGGGACGGTCAGGCCCAGCATCACCGTGTTGGCCATGAGGTTCACGCCGTCGGGGAAGCCCTGCAGCGTGGTGAAGAGGGGGTTGCGGAGATGGGCCACGTTGTCGGCCGTCACCGTGAAGAACCACTCCCACTGGTTCTGGTCCTGGAGCGAGTCCGGGAGGTAGCGGTGGCCCGGGTCGGCCCAGCGGCCCGAGTACAGGCCCACCGACATCAGCAGGAACACGGCGACGGCGAGGAGGTCCGCGGGGCGCACGGAGCGGATCTTCAGGCCGGCCAGTTCGGCCAGCACACGGAGGTAGTCGAGGGGGCGGACCTTGGAGCCCGGCTGGTGGGCCCAGCGCACCGGCACCTCGGTGACCGGCCAGCCCGAGCGCCGGAAGTGCTGGAGTATCTCCACGTCGATGCCCCAGCCGCTGAGCCGGGACCCGGTGAACGCCTCACGGGCGCGGTCGCCGTCGAAGAGTTTGAAGCCGCACTGGGTGTCGCGTATGCCCGGCACGGCGATCCCGCGTATCAGGAGATTGCCCGCGCGCCCGAGCAGTTCGCGCAGAAGGCTCTGGTGCCGCTCTATGGTCGCCCCCGGTGCCGAGCGGGAGCCGATCGCCGCCGAGTGCCCGTCGGCCAGCGCCTTCTCCAGGGCCTCCAGCTCCTCGATCGGCGCCGCCAGGTCGGCGTCCGTGATCAGGACCCGGCGGCCGTAGGAGGCGAGGACGCCCAGGCGCAGGGCGTGGCCCTTGCCGCGGTTGCGAGGGCTGGTGAGGAGCTGCACGCGCCGGTCGCGGGCCGTGACCGCGGCGACGATGTCCCGTGTGCCGTCGGTGGACCCGTCGTCGACGACGACGACCTCCCACTCGCCGAAGCGGCCCTCGTGCTCGCGCAGATATCCCACGATCGCGTTGAGGGTGGGTCCGAGGCGTTCCTCCTCGTTGTAGGCGGGGACGACGACGGACAGGTCGATGGAGGTGGCCTGCATGTCCTGTATGACGTCGGTGGCCTGCGTCGCGCTCATCCGGCGGCCCGTCTTTCGAGCAGCGCGAGGGAGTGCGCGTTGTACGCGGCGACCACGGACTGCGCCGTGGCGGGGTCGCGGCGCGCCAGCGCGTCCACGAGCTCGGTGTGCCCGGCCCAGAGCCGGCCCCTGAGATCGGTGGCCTTGCGCAGGTGCTGGACCGTGCAGACCCAGGTCTGCACGCGCAGCCGGTGCAGGAAGTCGGCGAGGTAGGAATTGCCGTACAGGGAGCCGAGCTCCCGCCAGAAGCGCAGGTCGTAGCCGATCAGGATGTTCAGTTCGCCGGCCGCCGCGGCGCGCTGGGCCTCCTCGCCGCGCCGCCGCACCGCCCCGAGGGCGGCCGGCAGGCCCGGGAGGTCCACCGCGATGCGCCCACCGCCCTCGATGAGGTGGCGGAAGATTCCGTCGGTCACGAGGCTGCGGGCCTCGATCATCTCGCGGTAGTCGTCGAGGGAGTAGGCGTGCACCTCGAAACCGCGGTGCTGCACGGCGTCCAGGAGACCCTGGGCCGACAGGTCGACCAGCGCCTCGCGGACGGGGGTCGCGGAGACGCCGTACTGCTCGGCGATCTCCTTCACCGTGAACTCCTGGCCCGGCTGCAGCCGGCCGGCCAGCACCTCGTCGCGGAGCGCGTCCGCGACCTGCTGCCGCAGGGTGCTACGGGTAACGGTGCCATTGCCGGGCATCGTGGTCTGGATCCCCCATCCGCGTACGGTTCCGTGTTCCTCATCGAGCACGTCACCTTACGCGGTGGGGGTTGCACGAGTGCCGCATGCGGCGCCTGTGGCGGGGCCGGCGCGGTGGGTCCCCGCCGGACCGGCTACGCGGTGTACTCGTCCGCGACGGCCAGCGCCGCGTCCAGGGCCGCGAGGCCTTCCTTGGCCTCCGCCTCCGTGACGGTGCAGGGCGGAACGACGTGCGTGCGGTTCATGTTCACGAAGGGCCACAGACCGTTGGCCTTCGCGGCGGCGGCGAACGCGGCCATCGGCGCGTTCGCCTCACCGGCCGCGTTGTACGGCACGAGCGGCTCCCGGGTCTCCCGGTTCCGCACCAGTTCCAGGGCCCAGAACATGCCCACACCGCGTACGTCGCCCACCGACGGGTGCCGCTCGGCCAGTTCGCGCAGCCCGGGTTCGATGACCTGCGCACCGACGACCGCCGCGTTCGCGACGACGCCCTCCTCGGCCATCACGTTGATCGTGGCCACCGCCGCGGCACAGGCCAGCGGGTGCCCGGAGTACGTCAGACCGCCCGGATAGGGCCGCTTGCCGAAGGTCTCCGCGATCTTGCCGGAGATGGCGACACCGCCGAGCGGCACATAGCCGGAGTTCACGCCCTTCGCGAAGGTCATCAGGTCCGGGGTCACCTCGAAGAGGTCAGCGGCGAACCACTCGCCGGTGCGCCCGAACCCGGCCATGACCTCGTCGAGGACGAAGACGATGCCGTACTTGTCGCACAGGTCGCGGACGCCTTGGAGGTAGCCGCGCGGCGGGACCATGATCCCGGCCGTCCCGGGGATGGTCTCCAGGACGATGGCGGCGATGGTCCCCGGGCCCTCGAAGGCGATGGTCGTCTCCAGGTGCTCGAGCGCCCGCTCGCACTCCTGCTGCTCGGTCTCGGCGTAGAAGCGCGAGCGGTACAGGAACGGCGCCCAGAAGTGCACCACGCCGGCGGAGCCGCTGTCGGAGGCCCAGCGGCGCGGGTCGCCGGTGATGTTCACGGCCTGCTGGGTGCCACCGTGGTACGAGCGGTAGGCGGACAGGACCTTGGGCCGGCCGGTGTGCAGGCGCGCCATGCGCACGGCGTGCTCGATCGCGTCGGCACCGCCGTTGGTGAAGAAGATCTTGTCGAGGTCGCCGGGGGTGCGTTCGGCGATCAGCCGGGCGGCCTCCGAACGGGCCTCGACGGCGAAGGCCGGCGCGAACGTGGTCAGAGTGGCGGCCTGCTCCTGTATCGCGGCGACGACCTTCGGGTGCTGGTAGCCGATGTTCGTGAAGACGAGGCCGCTGGTGAAGTCCAGGTAGCGGTTGCCGTCGTAGTCCCAGAAGTACGACCCCTCCGCACCGGCGACGGCGAGCGGGTCGATGAGATCCTGCGCTGACCAGGAGTGGAAGACGTGCGCACGGTCCGCGGCCTTGACGGCGGCACCGGCCTGAGGGTCGGTCTGAGGGGTCATGCGGCGAAGCGTAGGTGTCCGCGGTGCGGGCGCGACATCGGCGTCCTGTCTGCGGTCGGGGACTTTCCGCGACAGGTTGTCGTATGGATGCCGCCCGGGGCCGGCCTGCCCGCGCGCCGGGTACCGGATCCGGGCGGGCCACGCCCCGCACTGCCCGCCACCAGGTGTTCGCCGAGGTCCCGCGCGTGCGGGACGCCTTCTGGGGACCGGAAGCCGTCCGCCCGGCCTGTTACGGAACCGTAGACACCACCCGGACCGACTCCCCGTACGGCGGCATTATCCTCGGGCTGTCGCACGCAGGGGGGTAATCAGGGGGTAGGTGACACGGCGATGGACAAGCCGAAGGCGGGGGATCCGGTGGGGACGGCTCCCGGAATGGACCTCCGGGGGAGTGCCGGGTCCTATCGGCTGCTCAGGCGGCTCGGGGCCGGCGGCATGGGGAACGTGTATCTGGCCCGCTCCGACCGGGGCCGCACCGTCGCGGTGAAGCTTGTCAGGCGGGAGCTGGCCGAGCAGGAGGAGTTCCGGGCGCGTTTCCGGCACGAGGTGCAGGTCGCCCGGCGGGTCGGCGGGCACTGGACGGCGCCTGTCCTGGACGCCGACACCGAGGCCGACATCCCCTGGGTCGCCACCGGGTATGTGGCGGGCCCGACCCTGCACACTGTCGTCTCGCAGGACCACGGCGCCCTACCGGAGCGTTCCGTGCGCGTGCTGGCCGCCGGTCTCGCCCACGCCCTTCAGGACATCCACGCGGCGGGGCTGATCCACCGCGACCTCAAGCCCTCCAACGTCCTCGTCACCATCGACGGGCCGCGGGTCATCGACTTCGGCATCGCCCGCGCCATGGAGACGCTGACCGGCGCCTGGCTCACGCGTACCGGGGCGCTCGTCGGATCGCCCGGGTTCATGTCGCCGGAGCAGGTGCGCGGCGACCGCATCACACCCGCGTGCGACGTCTTCTGCCTCGGGTCCGTCCTCACCTACGCCACCACGGGCGCCTTTCCCTTCGGCACCGTCGACAGCGGCGTGCACGCCCTGATGTTCCGCATCGCGCAGCAGGAACCCGAACTGGGCGGCATGCCCGAGGAGCTCGCCGCTCTCGTACGGGACTGTCTGCGCAAGGATCCGGCCGCCCGGCCCACGCCCGCGCAGATCCTGGAGCGGATCGGCGCGGAGGACACGGTCTCGGACGGCCGGAGCCGGGAACCCTGGCTGCCCGGTTCCCTGGTTGCCCAGCTCGGCCGCCATGCCGTGCGGCTGCTGGACGCGGAGGATCCGCAGGACGCGGTGAAGGCCGGCCTTCCGGGGCCCAGGACGGGCGATTCCGGTGCCCCGCAGGACCCCGTCGACCTGACCAAGCGGCTCCCGGACCCGGAGGTCGCTCCCGAGCACGCCGCCGCGGCGGACGCGGCGCCCCCGCCGGGTGCGACCGCCGTCCCCGACCGGCTGCCCGTCCAGGCCGCCGGTCCCGGCCACACGCCCGCGCCGGGTGCCCCGCCCGCCTACGGTCACCCGCAGCAGCACCCTCAGCCCTCGGTGCACGGCGACCCGCAGAACGCCGGAGGCTGGACCGGTACGCCGGCCCCCGGCCCGGTCCCGCCGTACGGGTCTGTGCCGTACGGCGGGATGCCCTACGGCGACCTGGAACCGCAGTCCCGACGCGGGAACCGCCGCTCCACCGCCGTGCTGGTCGCCGTCGCCCTGGTCGTCGCGCTCGGCGCGGGCGGCTCGGTGTACGCGCTGATGCGGGGCGACGGGCACGGTACGAAGGGCGCCGCGGGCCCCTCGCACACCGCCGGGGCGCCCACGGCCCAGCACCCGACCACGCCGGCGCCCTCGGCCTCGAAGAGCGCGAGCTCCGGCTCGCAGTCACCGGCCGCCGGCACCGTCCCCTCGGCCTACCTCGGCACCTGGAACGCCGCCATCGACAACGCCGGTGGGCACAGCACCCGCCAACTGGTCGTCCAGCAGGGCAAGGTGGGCGACACGGTGCTCTCCCTGACGGCGGACGGCCCGCCCGGCAGCGGCACGTACCACTGCGTCTTCCAGGCGAAGCTGGCCGAAAGGCCCACCGCCGGGAGCCCGTTGGAGATCGGTCCGTCCACGGTCACGGTCGGCAGGCCTGCTTCGTCCTGCACCCCGGGTCAGGCCACCGAGCTGACGATCCTCCCGGACGGCCGCCTCAAACGCCTGAACACCAGCACCGGAGAGTCCCTGACGTACACGAAGGGAGGCTGAACTCCCCACTTACGCCCACCCGTTGAACGTCACATGAACTTCGGCGGAGGGCCCCTGCGTGTTTTCGCCGACGGGCCGTACGGTGACCGCACGATCGGCTCCGGTGAGTAGCGGGGGACCCACGGTGGAGTGGTTGAGCGCAGAGAACGTCGTGGCCGTGGGGACCGCGGTGCTCGGCATCGTCGCTTCCGGTGTCATGGTCTGGTACGAACGCCGGGTGCCGCGCCGCAAGCGCGTCGGCTACCGCGTCCAGATGGACAACCCGATAGGCGACGACGTCCGCTCGGGCCGTGCGAACAGACGCCTCGGCCTCTTCGACGAGGTTCCGGGCATGGTGGACGCGACGCTCGTCCTCCTGCGCATCGAGAACGACGGCTCGCAGGGCATCGACCGCGACGACTACACCGGCCCCGAAATCCACGGTCTGACCGCGGTGTTCACCGACCGCACCATCCGCGGTGTCTCGGTCACGCAGCCGACCGACGCCGACCACCTCATGGACCACTTCATCCCGGATCGCGGTTTCGGGTACGAGGGCAACACGCTGCGCATCCCGCGGGTCCCGCTCAACCGCGGCGACCACTTCAAGCTGCTCGTGCGGCTGTCGGGCGGCGATGTGGGCCGCGAGATACGGCTCATCGGCGGCATCCGGGAAGGCGAGGTGCACCCGAACCGCAGCGCCACCCCGGACGAGAAGCCGCCGCTGTTCAGCCGCGCCGCCCGGCTGATCAGCATCACGCTCACGCTCAGCGTCGTCACGCTCGCCGGCATCGTCATCGCCCGGGACGACAACCCGCCCCCCATCGAATGTGCCCGCGGCTCCCTGGCGATCACGGGCTCGACGGCCTTCGCCCCCGTGGCACGGGAAGTGGCGAAGCAGTACGAGAAGAAGTGCGAGGGTTCCGACATCAAAGTGGACGCGCGGGGCAGCGAGGCGGGTGTGGGTGAACTCGCCGCCCGGGGCGCCCAGTCGAAGAGGTCCCCGTCCATGATCGCGTTCTCCGACGGGCCCACCGCCGGCGAGTCCCGGGACCTCGAGGGGAACAGGGTCGCGGTGCTGGCCTTCACCCTGGTCGTCAACCAGGGCCTCGATCTCGGGCGCGGGCTGTCGCTGACCGACGTACGCCGCATCTACCGCGGGCAGATCACCCGCTGGAGGCAACTCGACCCGCATCTGCCGAATCTGCCCGTGGTGCTCGTCAGCCGCAACGCCGACTCCGGCACGCGGCAGATCTTCCAGCGGCGGGTGCTGGGCAGCTGGGAGCGGGCCCCCAGCACGTCACTGGACTGCCTCCACAAGGACGACGGGACGGCCCCCGTCATGCGCTGCGAACTCGACTCCACGCAAGAGGTGCTGGACAAGGTGGCCGCGATCCCCGGGGCCATCGGCTACAGCGAGCTCAACTTCGCCCTGGGCCACAAGGGGCTGCGCCGGGTGCCCCTGGGCGGCGCCGTGGCCTCCGTCCAGGACATCGAGTACGGCAGGAGCGACTACCCGTACCGCGGGGTCGAGTACGCCTACACCTACGGTCACCCGCCCGCCGGTTCCCTGGCCGCCGGCTTCCTCGCCTATATCAGCCAGAGCGTCGGCGAGACCGTGATCCGCAGCCACGGCAACCTGCCGTGCTCCGCGCCGGCCGTGCTGCCGCTGTGCGACGACGACGGCGGAAGCTGACCCGTACGTGGGACTGCGCCAGGGTGTTGCCGGGCCGGTGAGGAGGCGTGTTGCCGGTGGGCGTCGTGTCTCTGCGGTACGCGCCTGGTTCTGGTGGGGCGCTATGCCCGTGCCGGCGCGCTCACCTGGGCTCGGGTGGCCGCTGCCGGGGCATGTTCGGGCGGGTCCCGTTCGGCGGCGCCAACCTCCCCAGCGCCAGTACGTCCCCCCGCGGCGCGGCCGACCCCACCGACTGGATGCCCAGGGGTCCCGACCTCGTCCGGAATTCCACCATCCAGTCCGCCGTCTCCGCCCGTACCAGTTCCGTCAGGTCCTCCGAGAACCGCCGCAGGACCGACAGGCACCGCTCCGCCGCCTCCCCGGCGGTCCCCTCCGTCGGCCCCAGCACCTCCCGCACGCTCTCGGTCGCCCAGTCGAACTGCAGGGCCTGGAGCCGCCGTTGCACGGCCTGAGCGGTCGCCACGTCCCTTATCCAGCCGGACGTCACTCCGAAGAACCGGTCCCCGGCCACACAGGACACCCCGAGCAGCAGCGACAGATAGGCCCAGGGCGCGACCCCGTCGACCGCCCCGGTCAGCTCGAGCAGCGGCAGCGCGGCCCCGCACACGGCACCGGACGCCGCACCCACACGTAGCGCGAGCGCCCCCCGCCGCTTCCACACCCGGTTCGCGAGATACCAGGCCGCCGTCTCCAGCGCCCGGTCCTCCACCCACCGGTACAACTCGTCGAGCCGCTGCGCGGGCTCCCCCCAGTCGCCGTGCGGGAACGGCCCTCCCGTGAGGTCGTCCGGTCGCAGCCCCGCCGCACCCTCGCCCCGCCCGTCCTGGAGCGGACCCTCGGGCTGCATCTCCGGCTGGCTCACCCGGCACTCCCTACATACGGCCATGACTTCCGCGATGCACCCTCCGCGGTGCGCGCGTCCCCCGCTCCGCGCACGCTCCGCACTGCTCAGGTGACGCATGGTGCCGAAGCGGCGGACCCTTCCTACCGCCCAATGGGTGGCGAGCACCTGGGTTTCAGCGCTTTTCCACCCGGAAGTGGGTCCCGGTCAGGTAGGGAAACGGCCGACAATCTCACTCGAAAGAGTGTCGCCACGGTCCAGGTCAGGGTCCGGTCGGACTACCGGAGCGCGCGTGACGGTGACCACGTAGGCTCGTGCCAGGCGGCAAAAACCCGCCCGGACAACCATTACGAAACCCTGCCAGCCGTACCGTACGAGACCAGGAGCTGATCGTGATTCCCGGTGGTGGCCAGCCCAACATGCAGCAGTTGCTCCAGCAGGCCCAGAAGATGCAGCAGGACCTCGCGCAGGCGCAGGAGGAGCTGGCTCGGACCGAGGTCGAGGGCCAGGCGGGCGGTGGTCTGGTGAAGGCCACGGTCACCGGCGCCGGCGAACTGCGGGCCCTGGCCATCGATCCCAAGGCGGTGGACCCGGAGGACACGGAGACCCTCGCCGACCTGATCGTCGCGGCCGTCCAGGCGGCCAACGAGAACGCGCAGACCCTCCAGCAGCAGAAGCTCGGCCCGCTGGCCCAGGGGCTGGGCGGCGGCATCCCCGGCTTGCCGTTCTGAGTCCACCGGCCCGTCCCTTCTAAGTGGGGCTAGGGCCAACTACCGTACGTACCAAGAAACCGAGCCCGGCTACGGTACGTACCGAAGCTCTCCAGGAAAGGCAGTCCGTTGTACGAAGGCGTGGTCCAGGACCTCATCGACGAGCTGGGGCGGCTGCCCGGCGTCGGTCCCAAGAGCGCGCAGCGGATCGCCTTCCACATCCTCCAGGCCGAGCCGACGGATGTGCGTCGGCTCGCCCAGGCACTGCTCGAGGTGAAGGCCAAGGTCCGCTTCTGCGCGACCTGTGGCAACGTCGCACAGGAGGAGTTGTGCGGCATCTGCCGTGACGCCCGCCGCGACCTGTCGGTGATCTGTGTGGTGGAGGAGCCGAAGGACGTCGTCGCGATCGAGCGGACCCGTGAGTTCCGGGGCCGCTACCACGTTCTGGGCGGAGCGATCAGCCCGATCGAGGGCGTGGGCCCGGACGACCTGAGGATCAGGGAACTGCTCGCGAGGCTGGCCGACGGCACAGTCACCGAGCTCATCCTGGCCACGGATCCCAACCTGGAGGGCGAGGCCACGGCCACGTACCTCGCCCGGATGATCAAGCCCATGGGCCTCAAGGTCACCCGCCTGGCCAGCGGCCTCCCGGTGGGCGGCGACCTGGAATACGCGGACGAGGTCACCCTCGGCCGCGCCTTCGAGGGGAGACGACTCCTAGATGTCTGACGCCACGCTGCACTCCACGACGATGGACCCCGACGACTTCGCGGTGCAGATCGCGGACCAGATCGAGAGTTTCCTGGTCGCCGTCACGGAGGTCGCGAAGGGTGACGAGCCGGACTCTGCTATTCCGTTCCTCTTGCTGGAGGTCTCCCAGCTGCTCCTCGCGGGCGGCCGCCTCGGCGCACACGAGGACATCGTGCCGGACGAGCGCTACGAGCCGGACTCGGGCCCGGACGCGGACGCGGACGAGCTGCGCGAACGCCTTGCCACCATGCTGGACCCGATCGACGTGTACTCGGAGGTCTTCGACCCGTACGAGCCGCGCAGGGCGCCGGTTCCGGCCCGTATCTCCGACGACCTGGCGGACGTCATCACGGACCTGCGCCACGGTATGGCCCACTACCGGGCCGGCCGCACCACGGAAGCCCTGTGGTGGTGGCAGTTCTCGTACTTCTCCAACTGGGGTTCGACGGCGTCCGCGACGCTCCGTGCGCTCCAGTCGCTGGTCGCCCATGTGCGACTGAACCAGCCGCTGGAGGAGCTCGACGGCCTCGACACCGACCAGGGCCTCGGCGACGAGGTCCTCGCCGAGGAGGCGGGCCGGGTCATGGCCCGGGAGATCGCCCGGCCGCTGGGACTGCGACCGGTCAAGTAGGCCCGGTCGCCCCTTTCCCCGGCGGATCGGGGGACCGGTCCCCCGATCGATCCGCCCGGAACGTGTGCACGGCCCGCGTCCGCGTGCCCGGAACCCGGTGCACACCGGTCTCCTGTGACACGCGGCACTTTTCGAGTACCTCTCGTCGCACGGGGGCAGATGCGCTCCTGGAGCGGCCGAGTCGCACGCCGGAAACCCTCGGTGAAAACCGTCGTACGCCCGTCGTACGTACGAAGAAAACCGGGGTGATCCCGGCATGAGCGGGACATCTCACCATGCGATATCCCGGAAGGGAAATTCGGTCGCTCGATAGACTGAGCCGACCGCACGTGCAGATACGCGGGTGCGGAAAGAGACGGACTGAGCGAGGAGCGCACGTGGGCCTTGTCGTGCAGAAGTACGGAGGCTCCTCCGTAGCCGATGCCGAGGGCATCAAGCGCGTCGCCAAGCGGATCGTGGAAGCCAAGAAGAACGGCAACCAGGTGGTTGTCGTGGTCTCCGCGATGGGCGACACGACGGACGAGTTGATCGATCTCGCCGAGCAGGTTTCCCCCATGCCTGCCGGGCGTGAGTTCGACATGCTGCTGACCGCCGGAGAGCGGATCTCCATGGCCCTGCTGGCCATGGCGATCAAAAACCTGGGTCACGAGGCCCAGAGTTTCACCGGCAGCCAGGCAGGCGTCATCACCGACTCGGTCCACAACAAAGCCCGGATCATCGACGTCACGCCGGGCCGCATCCGCACCGCGCTGGACGAGGGCAACATCGCCATCGTCGCCGGTTTCCAGGGCGTCAGCCAGGACAAGAAGGACATCACGACCCTGGGTCGCGGTGGTTCCGACACGACCGCGGTCGCGCTGGCCGCGGCCCTCGACGCCGAGGTGTGCGAGATCTACACCGACGTCGACGGCGTGTTCACCGCCGACCCGCGTGTGGTGAAGAAGGCCCGGAAGATCGACTGGATCTCCTTCGAGGACATGCTGGAACTGGCCGCGTCCGGGTCCAAGGTGCTGCTCCACCGCTGTGTGGAGTACGCACGCCGTTACAACATCCCGATCCACGTCCGCTCGTCCTTCAGCGGGCTGCAGGGCACGTGGGTCAGCAGCGAGCCGATTCAGCAAGGGGACGTGAAGGTGGAGCAGGCCATCATCTCCGGTGTCGCGCACGACACCTCCGAGGCCAAGATCACGGTCGTCGGCGTGCCGGACAAGCCGGGCGAGGCCGCCTCGATCTTCCGTGCCATCGCCGACGCCGAGATCAACATCGACATGGTCGTGCAGAACGTGTCCGCCGCGTCGACCGGTCTCACGGACATCTCCTTCACCCTTCCGAAGACCGAGGGGCGCAAGGCGATCGACGCCCTGGAGAAGGGCAGGACCGCGATCGGCTTCGACTCGCTGCGCTACGACGACCAGATCGGCAAGATCTCGCTGGTCGGCGCGGGTATGAAGACGAACCCGGGTGTCACGGCGGCCTTCTTCGAGGCGCTGAGTGACGCCGGTGTGAACATCGAGCTGATCTCGACCTCCGAGATCCGTATCTCGGTGGTCACGCGTGCGGACGACGTGGCGGAGGCCGTCCGCGCGGTGCACAGCGCGTTCGGCCTGGACTCCGAGACCGATGAGGCCGTTGTCTACGGAGGCACCGGGCGATGACCGGCCTCCCCCGCGGGGGCACGGGCCGTATGGGGCGTCGATGACAACGCGAACCGAGAAGCCGACGCTCGCGGTCGTGGGCGCGACCGGGGCCGTCGGCAGGGTCATGCTCCAGATCCTGTCCCAGCACGCGGACATCTGGGGCGAGATCCGTCTGATCGCCTCGCCGCGCTCCGCCGGCCGCAAGCTGGCCGTGCGCGGCGAGGAGGTCGAGGTCATGGCGCTCGGCGAGGAGGCGCTGACCGGCGTCGACGTGGCGATGTTCGACGTCCCGGACGAGATCGCCGCGCAGTGGGCACCGATCGCCGCGGGCCTGGGCGCGGTCGTGGTGGACAACTCGGGGGCGTTCCGGATGGACCCCGAGGTTCCCCTGGTCGTGCCGGAGGTCAATCCGCATGCCGCCCGGCTGCGTCCGCGCGGCATCATCGCCAACCCCAACTGCACGACCCTCTCGATGATCGTGGCGCTCGGCGCGCTGCACGCCGAGTTCGGGCTGCGGGAGCTGGTCGTCTCCTCGTACCAGGCCGTCAGCGGCGCCGGCCGCGCGGGCATCGACACCCTGCGGCAGCAGCTGTCGCTGGTCGCCGGCACGGAGCTGGGGACCAACCCGGGTGACGTACGGCGCGCGGTGGGCGACAGCACGGGGCCGTTCCCGGAGCCGGTCGCGCTCAATGTGGTGCCGTGGGCCGGGTCGCTGCGCGAGGACGGGTGGTCGTCGGAGGAGATGAAGGTCCGCGACGAGTCCCGCAAAATCCTCGGGCTGCCCGAACTGCGGGTGGCCGTCACCTGTGTCCGCGTACCCGTGGTCACGGTGCACTCGCTGACGGTCCACGCCCGCTTCGAGGGCAATGTGACGGTCGACCACGCCCGCGAGATCCTCGACACGGCGCCCGGCGTGGTCCTCTTCGACAACCCGGCGGCGGGCGAATTCCCCACGCCCGCGGACGTGGTGGGCACGGACCCGACCTGGGTGGGCCGGGTGCGCCGCGCCCTGGACGATCCGACCGCGCTGGAACTGTTCGTGTGCGGTGACAATCTGCGCAAGGGCGCGGCGCTGAACACGGCGCAGATCGCGGAGCTGGTGGCGGCGGAACTCGGGGCGTCCTAAGGCGGCCGCGACGGCCGGGGTCGCCGGACCCCGGCCGGCACAGGCGCCGGGGACCGGCGTTCGCGCGTGGTCGACGGGGTGCCGCCCGGTGCGTTCGGTGCCCGTACGCGTACGTTTTCCGGTGCCGGCTGTCCGACAGCCGAAATCCCTCATGGCCGCTGGCTGAATCGTTTGTAGGATCTCTTTCGGTTCAGCGGGTCGGCCTGTGGTCCAAACCACTTGGAATCGAAGCCTCTCGGCGTTCGAAGATTTCCCCTCCCGCCCTGCAACCGCGCACAGGGCCAGGAGCGTCTTTGCGGTCGCCCTTCGGGGGGCCGAGCACGACACACACGGGGCATAGGGGAAGAGCTGGTACGCATGAGGGCACTTGACGCACGGTCCGGTGTGCTGGGGGGCACATGGCAGGGCGTGCAGACGGATGCGAAGCCTGTCGCAAAAGTGATGCCTGTCGCGTACAACCCTGGCGCGTGGAGACGTGTCCAACTGACGTGGCAGAGGTACTCGAATTCACCGCGGTACGGACGAGGGGCGCGGCCCTGCGTCCACCCAGTCGTCCCCGCTTGCCCGGCGGCATGCCGGTGATCGCCCCCATGCCCACAGCGCGGCCTGCCCGCATCCCCAATCAGCGCGAGAGCCCGGACGAGTCGGCGGTGGCCGGCACCACGGTCGACCATCTCACCGAGACCTACCGCGCCCACTACCGCTCTCTCCTCGGCTTGGCGGCGCTCCTCCTCGACGACACCGCGTCCTGCGAGGACGTCGTCCAGGAGGCGTTCATCCGCGTCCACTCGGCACGCAAGCGCGTTCGCGACCCGGAGAAGACGCTCGCGTACCTGCGTCAGACCGTGGTCAATCTGTCGCGTTCGGCACTGCGCCGCCGCATCATCGGTCTCAAGCTGCTCTCCAAGCCCATGCCGGACATGGCGAGCGCCGAGGAAGGCGCGTACGACCAGTTGGAGCGCGACTCGCTGATCAAGGCGATGAAGGGCCTCCAGCGCCGTCAGCGCGAGGTCCTGGTGCTGCGCTACTTCGCGGACATGACCGAGGCCCAGGTCGCGGAGACACTGGGGATCTCGCTGGGGTCGGTGAAGGCCTACGGCTCGCGCGGCATAGCGGCGCTCCGTATCGCCATGGGGGCACCGGCATGAGCGGCCACGAGGAGCGTCGCGCCGCCTCCTGGGGCAGCGACGCCCATCAGCAACACGAGCCCTATGAGTGGCATGAGCCGACAGACCGGCCCGAGCTCCCCGAGGACGAACACAAGCAGCATGCTGGGAACGGAACTGTGAGCCACCGACCCGACCACCAAGGCCGGTACGAAGCCGGACCGGAACACGTCGCCCCCGACGCGACCGAATCCGACCGCTTCGCACGGGGACGCGGTGACGTCGAGGACCGGGGCGACTCGGGTGCAGGTTCGGGCGCTGAGGGAGGCTCGGACGACGGGCGCGGTCCTTTCGGCGGCGACGTCGAGGGGCTGGGCGCGGGGCGGGACCGGCTCCTGGCGGCGCTCGCAGGACTCGACCGCGGTGACTCCCCGACCGAGGGGAGCGTGGCCGGCCCCGACGAGCCGGAAGCGGCACCCGAGGATCTCGGTTCGGACGAGCTGGCGCTGCGCCGGATGCTGCATCAGGCAGTGCTCGAGATCGAGCCGCGCGACGGCGCGCTGGAGCATCTGCGGCGCGCGGTTCCGGCCCGCCGTGCGCGGAAGCGGCAGGCGCTGGTGGGCATGGCGGCCGCCGCCCTGTTCATCGGTACGGCGATCCCCGCTCTCGTGCACGTCTCGAACGCCACCGGCTCCGACGTCGACCCCTCCATGGCGGCGAAGGCCTCACAGGCCCAGGGCGACACCAACCAGGGCAAGGGCCCGGACGGTGGATCCAACGGCGCCGTCGGCTCCTCGGACACCACCAAGGGCACGGGGGGCAAGGAAGGCGAGAAGGGCAAGGACGACAAGGGCAAAGGCGTCGGCAGCGGGTCCACCGACGGGGTCGGGCCGACCGCCTCGACGGAGAGCGCACCCGCCTGCACGGCGGTACAGCTCGGCGGCGCGACCGGCACCGCGGGCGCCCCGGACGCCACTGGTGTGGTCTACGGCACCTTCCGCGTGACCAACACCTCCACCACGACCTGTACGGTCTCCGGCGCCGGCAGCGTGTCCACCACCGCCCAGGGTGCCGCGGACGCGTCCAAGATCAGCGTGGTGAACCACACCGCGGGCGACCCGGCCACCGGACTGCCCGCCCCGTCCCAGGAAGTCACCTCCTTGGTGCTCAAGCCCGGGGCGGCGTACGAGGTCAAGTTCGCCTGGGTCCCGTCCGAGACCTGTCCCACCACGGGCGGCAACACCGGCGGCCCGACCCCGGACCCGTCCCCCTCGACCAGCGCGCCGAGCGGCAGCACGGGCTCGGGCAGCAGCGGCACGGCACCGCAGCTGATTCTGGAGGACGGCGTGGCCGACGGCAGTGTGGTGGTCTCCCACGCGCCGGAGATCGGCTCCGCCTCGGCCACGGCGACGGTCACCAACGCGTGCGCCGGCACGGTCTACCGCACGGGAATGCTTTCGCCGACGCCCTGAGCCTGGGCACGGCCCGGCTGTTCCGTCCCATTACGGTCCGTCCCATTACGGGGCGAGTCGCCTCAGGCCGTGGGGGTCGGGGGACGGGCACATTCCTGGCGCGAGGGCTGAGCGGGGCTCGGGTGTGGGCGTGCGCGTGCGGTGGAGCAGGTGCCAGTGTCGTGGCGTACAGGGGCTCAGCAGGGCCCGGTAGCGGCGTGAGGGCGGGTGCCAGCGGTGGTGTAGGGGGCCGGACAGGCCCGGGCTGTTGTGTGAGCTTGGGGCGGGCGCCAGCCGTGGCCGTGGGGCCAGGCGAGTCCCGCGTGTGGCGTCGGCGTCCTCGGGAGTGGGGTTCAGGCCGTCGCTGTGGGAGCCTGGCTCTCGGCGATGGCGTCTTCGCCCCCGGCCGTCTTGCCTCCGGTCTCCCCGGCCCCGGTCCGCTCCTCAGGGCCGTCCCCCGGGCCGTCGTCCCCGGCCGCCCCGGAGCCCGTTCCTTCCGTTCCCTCCGCCACGAGCCCCAGCTCAGCGTCCCGAGCGTACTCGACCTCGCGTCGCAACAGCCTGAACCACATGAAGACCGTGAAGCCCGCGAAGACGAACCACTCGCCGGTGTAGCCCAGGTTCTGGAACGCCTTCAGATCAAGTCCGGACCCCTGGGGTGCCGTCGCCGGCACGGCCTTCATACCGCTGTCTGCCTTGTCGAGGGTGATCCACGCGTCGTAGAGGTCGTACGGCACCAGATTGACCAGTGAGGCCGCGCTGATCGCCGCGGTCTGGCCGGTGGGCAGCCCGCCGGCCGCGCCCACCCCGTTCGCTCCGGGGCTCTCGGACGCCTGCAGGGCTCCCGTGACCGTGACCTCGCCGGTAGGTGCGGCCGGTGCCTTGGCGGGGTTCGCGTCACCCGGCAGCCAGCCCCGTACGACCGGCAGCGCCTTGCCCGAGTCGGTCTGCAGCATGGTCAGTACGTAGAAGCCGCGCCTGCCGTCCAGCTCACGCTCCGGTACCAGCAGCTGCTTCCCGTACCGCCCCTTGGCCGTGGCCTTCATCCCGGATGTCCGCTGGTCCACCGGCAGCAGCTCGCCGAGCGGCCGGGCCGCCTCCTTCTGGTCCGCGGCGGCCCGCTCTGTCTGGGCCCTGTGGTCCTGTACCCGGGCCTCGAACCGGCTCAGCTGCCATGACCCCATGAAGATGCAGAAGGGGATGGCCAGCAGCACGAAGACGTTGATCCCCCACCAGCGGGACGTCAGCAGAAACCGGTACACGCCTTAAACGGTACGGGGCCGCCCTGGCGGATCACCCCGTGGGGGGTCTGTGGCCCGCCGGTGTGACCCGTTGGACTAGGCGCCGGAGGGCGGAGGCGGGCTCGCTTGCGAGAGGTGGCTACGTGGCCAGGGTGCACGCGCGCATGCCCCGTACTCCCCGCTCGGCCACACCCACCCGTTCGGCCACCTGGCCGGCTGATCGCCGCCCTCGGACAGGTGACGTCGAGGCGTCACCTGTCCGTCGGGCCACTTCCCGGTCACCGCACTCCGGCGTCACACCGCCCTGTGCCGTCCGCCCTAGGCCACGGTCGCCGCTCCCTTCGCCTCCTCCGCTGCCGTCCCCAGGTGCCGCGCGGCGAAGTCCAGCTCCAGGCGCACCTGCTTGATCCGCTCGTCCACCACCAGCGAGCCGTGCCCGGCGTCGTACCTGTAGACCTCGTGCACCGCATCGCGTGCCATCAGCCGGTCCACATAGTTCTCGACCTGGCGGATCGGGCACCGTGGGTCGTTCACCCCGGCGGAGATGTACACCGGTGTCTTCACCGCGTCGACGTACGTCAGCGGCGACGAGACCTCGAACCGCTCCGGCACTTCCTCGGGCGTGCCCCCGAGCAGTGTCCGGTCCATCGCCTTCAGCGCCTCCATCTCGTCGTGGTACGCCGTGACGTAGTCCGCGACCGGGACCGCCGCGATACCAAGGGTCCACGCGTCGGGCTGTGTGCCGACCCCGAGCAGCGTCAGATACCCGCCCCACGAACCACCCGTCAGGATGAGCCGCTCCGGATCCGCGAGCCCGGACGACACCGCCCACTCCCGGACCGCCGCGATGTCCTCCAGCTCGATCAGCCCGACCCGGTGCTTGAGCGCGTCCGTCCACTCACGCCCGTATCCCGTCGAGCCGCGGTAGTTGACCCGCACGACCGCATACCCGTGATCCACCCAGGCCGCCGGACCCGCCGCGAACGAGTCGCTGTCGTGCCACGTCGGACCGCCGTGGATGTCGAACACCGTCGGCAGCGGCCCACTCGCCCCGGCCGGTCTCTGCACCAGCGCGTGGATACGGCCGCCCGGCCCCTCCACCCACACGTCCTCGACGGGCACCGACTCCGGTGACTTCATCCCCGGCGGATCCAGCACGACGTCGCCCGACGTCGACCGCACCACCGGCGGCTCGGCCGCCGACGACCACAGGTACTCCACGCTCCCGTCGGGACGCGCGGTGGCTCCCGACACCGAGCCCGGGGGAGTCGGCACCCGCGTCAGCTCCCGCGCCGCCAGGTCGTAGCGGAACAGCTCGCTGCGCGCCTCGAAGCTGTGCACGATCAGCAGCGCGGAGCCGTCGGGATACCACTCCGCGGCCACGTCGCCCGGCAGCTCGAGCGCCAGGTCCGTCTCCTCGCCCGAGGCGACGTCCCACACCATCGGCTCCCACCGGTCGCGCCGCTGGTGCCCGACCAGCAGCCGTGTGTCGCCGTCGACCGGTGCGAAGCCCAGCACCTCCAGGCCCAGCTCGGCCGTGCCACCCTTGGTGTCGTCCAGCTCCGCCACCGTCGAACCGTCCGGCCGCAGCACGCGCAGGGCGGAGTGCATCGCGTCGCCGTGCTCGGTGTGCTCGAGGGCGATCAGCGAGCCGTCCCGCGAGAAGTCGCCCACGCCGGCCGACTCCCGGTGCCGGTAGATCTCCACCGGGTCCCCATCGCTTCGCACGAGGTGAATCGTGGACCCGTCCTGGTCGGTCGAACGGCCCACGACCGCCGTCCGCCCGTCGCGCCCGATCGCGAGCCCGGCCGGGTACGAGGGCTCGAGCCCGGGAGCCGCCGGCTCGTCGGTCCCGGAGTCCTTGCCGGATGCGCCGGGCGCGAACCGCTGGCGTCGCCAGATCCCGAACTCGTCGCCGTCCGTGTCGTCGAACCACCAGATCCACTCGCCGTCCGGCGAGAGCAGGCCGTCCGTCGTGCCGTTCGGCCGGTCCGTGACCTGGCGCTGCGCGCCCGTGGCCCGGTCCCACGCGTACAGCTCGTACGTCCCCGTCGCGTTGGAGACGAACAGCGAGCGGTGCGGCGCGTCCTCCGCCCAGTCGGGCAGCGACACCCTCGGCGCCCGGAAGCGCTTCTCCCAGTCCGGCATGTCCGCGTCGCGCTTCGGCGAGCTGGACCCGTTGCTCTCAGTCATGGCCCCATAGTGCCTGGCCCCGCCGACTTTCCGCGGGCAAGGTCCCGAGCCTGTGGATAACTCCTCGGCAAACCGCCTTGACCAGGTGTGATCACGGAGTCCCTAAGGACTGGCGACGTGCGTGGCCCATGTGACGTGGTTCGGCGTGCGTGACGGTGTTCGGCGTCCGCGGTGTGGCCTCTGCGGCGCCCTTGGCATCCGAGGCGCTCGTCTCTGGGGCTCGTGTGCCTTGCGTCACCTGAGGCGCTTCCCACTGCAGCGTGCGTGGCTTGCGCGGGTTCCGTGGCGTGGGTGGCTTACGCGCCCTGCGTGAGGAGGACCGTCCGCGTGGCAGGGGTGTGGACGACTCGGGCCTGAGGCCCGCACCCGACGGCTCCGCAACCCCGCCGAGATCCGATGTGCGCAGGTCGGAACCGATTGTCAGTGGCGGGATGCACACTCGCGCCATGACCTCGATGACCGATCTGCGCAAGACCGTGGAGAGCTTCTGGGCCGCTGCGGAGGCCCGTGAATGGGACGCGTTCGCTGCCACGCTGGCCGAGGACGTCGTCTACACCCTGCCGCAGACGCGCGAGCGCATCCGCGGGCGGGAGAGGTACGTCCAGTTCAACCGCGAGTACCCGGGCGACTGGCACCTGCGCGTCGAGCGCGTCGTCGCCGAGCCCGACCAGGTCGTCACCTCGCTGCACGTCACGGTGGGCCTGGACGAGATGTACGGCATCACGTTCTTCACGGCCGACCGGGAGGGACATATAGCCACGGTGACGGACTTCTGGCCCGAGCCGTACGAGCCGCCGGCGGGCCGCGAGCACTTGGCCGAGCGTTTCTGACGGTCGCGGGGCGACTGCTCGCGCTCGGTCGCGCCCTCCGTTTCCTACGCGCCGGCCGGCTCGCGGCGCCTGCGGCCGAGGAGTTCGGCCAGGCCACGGCGGGTCGCCGCCAGGACCACCCGGTCCTCGGGGCGCAGGACATAGGTGGCCGGCAGGTCCCAGACCAGACCCGAGGCCTGGGTGGGGGAGTCCGTCTCGGGGTCCGGCGTCTGGTTCCATTCATCGGGCGCCGCGGTGTCCAGGGCCAGCACACGCCACGCTCCCGCACGGAACGCCTCGGCGACCGTCTGTCCCTCCAACTGCGGATGGCCGCCCACGTCCACAGCGGCGAACAGCAGCACCCGCCGCTCCACCGGGATCGCACCGAGGATCTGCCGCCCCAGCATGGCTCCGGCGAACGCGGGCGCGGCCAGGTGGGACACGCTGCGGCTGCGGGTCACCGCGTGCGGGTACGCGACACGCAGCGTGCGGTAGACCGCGGTCGCGAAGTCGTCGTCGTACAGACGCAGGACCACCTGCAGGTCGGGCCGCACGGACCGTGCGTACAGCACGGCCTCGAGGTTCGTGGTGTCGGCGCTGGTCAGCGCGAGCAGCGCATGGGCTCGATGGATCTTGGCGGCTTCCAGGACGCCTTCCTGCGTCACGTCCCCGAGTACGACGGGCACCCCCAGCCGGCGTGCTGTGGCGAGTCCGCGTGCCTCGGGATCGCCCTCGACGCACACCACGGGGATCCTCAGTTCGCGCAGCCGGGTCATGACCCGTGTGCCGATCTTTCCGACGCCGAGCAGCACGACGTGCCCGGACAGACCGCGTGCCGGTTTCCGCAGCGCGGACCCGCTGCGGAACGTGCCGAGCGCCTCAAGCACGGCGGCCAGCAACACGGGCAGCAGCAACAACCCCATCAGCCCGGACAGCAACTGCAGAATCTGCCGTCCGAGAGGTTCACCGATGGCCGGGTTGTTGATGGCGAACAGGTCGAGCAGCGTCAAGTACGTGGCTTGCAGCGGGGGTTCGCCCGTCACGGCCATCGACGCGACGGCGAGTGCGACGACACACCCCACGACACCGGCGACCGACCAGCGCAGCCGTCGCGACAGCAGCGAGGCGAGCGGGACGACACTGCGCCCGGCCGGCAGCGCGGGTCCCGCGTAAGAGACGGTCTCCAGGACGATGGTGCCGCGTCCGGTGGCTGCCGCGACCGCCCTTTCGTCGGGCAGGAGTTGGGGCCCCTGCTCACCACTTCCCTCCGGACCGTAGGCTCCGGCCGGATCGTTGGTCGTCGCGGACAGCAGCGCCAGAGTGCACAGTCCGGGGTCGGCGACCTGGCCCGGTCCCGGTGGCTGTCGCTCGGCGGCCCGCAGGATCAGCCCGTCGGTCTGTACGACCTTGGTGGTGCCGGCGACGGCGGTCGCGGCCAGCGCGGGCGCCGCGGTGTCGGCGTCGGACAGGACGGTTGTGGAGGCGTCGAAGCCCTCGGACTCCACATCGGGCCCGCCGGAGGCCAGCGCGGCGGCTTGGTCGAGGAGCGCCTCGATGTGCTGCCCGAGACGCCGGTTGTACAGGCGCAGGACAAGCCGGAGTCGCGGGTTGAGGCGACGGGCGGTGAGCGCGGCGCGGATGTTGGTCTCGTCGTCGTCATACACGAGCGCCAGCGCCGTCGCCCGTTCCACTCCTGCCTCGGCGAGGACGGCCTCGGACGCTTCGAAAGCCTCCAACATCGTTATGTCGGAAGGCGTTCCGGCAGTGCGGCTCGGCGCTCCCGTCGTGCGGCTCCCCGCTCCCGAGACGCGTCCGTCCGCACCGCTGCCGTGACCGTTTCCCCCGTTGCCGTTGCCTGCCGCCCGTGTGACCGCGGCGGAGACCCGGTCCAGCAGTCCCGAGGCGCGGGCGCGGCCCACCACCGGCTGCCGTGCGAGCCGTTGGGAGGGCGGCACGACGAGCGTCACCTGCTCGTCGTACACCCCGCGCAACTCGGCGGCGAGCCGGTGCGCGAGCCCGTCGTCGCCGCACACAACCATGTGCGCGACGGGGTCGCTCGAACCATTCTGTTGCGGTACGCCTGCCACGGGGAGAAAGACTGCCTTACTGATGGTGCTGGTTCCATAGGGGTGCGGGGCGTGACGGGCGCCGGGCCGGGACCGGCCGCAGGGCACCGTGGGTGCCGCCGCCCGCCGGCTGAGAGCGTCCGGCCCAAAGCGGGACTTGTGGGTCGCTCACCACCGGGAGAGACTTCCACAGCCTTGTGGATCCACACACCTGTCCTGGGAGCAAGCCTGATGTTCGGCATGAGTGAGCTGGCCGTGATCCTCCTGGTGGTGGTCGTGCTCCTCGGGATCAAGAAGCTGCCGGAACTGGCGCGTTCGGCGGGAAAGGCGACGCGGATCTTCAAGAGCGAGGCGAAAGCACTGAGGGAACAGGACGCCGGAGCGCCCGGCGAGAGCCGTGTCATCCAGGGCACAGTGGTGGGCCGGGGGGACCCGGCAAAGCGCCCCTGAACGGCTCGCCTTCCTGAGCCAAGCGGTCGACTCGCCCATACGGCGCAGGAGCCCGGTCGGTGAAGCGCGCGGCTGCATGCCGTGAGCCATACTCGTGTGTATGCCTCGACCGCGGCCACGGATGGGAGCGCACGGCCCAGATCCGGCACCTGGCTCGGAATGCGGAGGTCGTTCCATTCGAATAGTCAGGCCCGGACGAGTGGCATCGGCTTGCCCCGCCACAAGGAGCGAGGCGGCCGGATCGCGGAGTGCTCGGCGAGGGGAGAGGCCGCCGCCACTGGCCGGATTAGTCCCTTAGGGGGCCTTTCATGGCTGTGGAAAATCCGCCCTTGGTAAGACCCTCCCGTCTCAGGAGCCGAGGTGGCCTCTTCGGTGAATGCCTCGCAGAATTCCTGGGGACGTTCGTGCTCGTCTCCTTCGGGTGCGGCTCGGTGGCCACGGCGGTTGCGGCACTGCCGGGATCGGGCCGGACCGCGGGACCCACCACCATCTTCGTCGCCGCAGGTGACTGGCTCCTCATCACCTGGGGCTGGGCCCTGGGCGTGGCCTTCGGCATCTACGTGGCCGGCGGGGTCAGCGGCGCACACCTGAATCCGGCGGTCACGCTCGCTTTCGCGGTGCGTCGCCGATTCCCCTGGCCCAAGGTCCCGTCGTACATGTTGTCGCAGCTGATGGGTGCGTTCGCCGGGGCTGCGCTGGTGTATGCCGTGTACCACGACGCGATCAACACCTTCGACCGTGCCATGACGGGACCGAAGACGAACGGTCACACCCTCGCCACCTTCTCGATCTTCGGAACCTTCCCCGCGCAGTACTTCCACGGCGGCGTCTGGGGACCGCTGGTGGATCAGATCGTCGGCACGGCGTTCCTGGTCATGTTCGTGGTGGCGGTGGTCGATCTGCGCAACACGGCGGTGAAGGCCAACCTCGGGCCACTGGTGATCGGCTTCGTCGTCGCGGCCGTGGGCATGTCGTACGGCGCGAACGCCGGCTACGCCATCAACCCGGCCCGCGACTTCGGGCCGCGTCTGTTCACCTGGTTGGCGGGGTGGCAGGAACTTGCGCTGCCCGGCACGCTGGCCGGTTCCTTCCACGACTACTTCTGGATCCCCATCGTCGGACCTCTTGTCGGCGGCGTGATCGGCGTTCTGGTCTATGACCTGTTCATCGGTGACGTCCTGCACATCCGGGCGCAGCCGAACGCGCCCCCCGAGCCCGGCGAGGCCGGTCCGGTGCGAACCTCGGACGAGGAGTGACCGGAGGGGTCAGGCGTGTTCGGTGAATCGCTCAGGGACGCGTCCGCTGTAGTGGCTCCATGCGGCTTCGAAGCTGGTCGATGCGGCATCGAAGCTGGTCAGCGGCCTGTTGTGGACCCGGCTAAAAACACCTGCCGCAGGTAAAGTGGAACAAGTCCGGCAGCCGCTCAGGCGCAAGCGGCTGCGCGCTGGGAACGCGACGGTACTGGATGGCGGGCATGGGTGCTCCCTTGAGAACTCGTTCCACAGCAGCGGACACCCCTTTGGGCACCTCGACCGCCGTGGCCGTGGCCGACGGCGCAGGGGTGGTACGGGGATGGAGCGAGGGAGCTGCGAAACTTCTCGGCCACTCGATCCCGGAGGCGCTGGGCAGACCCCTGTCGGACCTGATCCGGCCCGTGGAAAGTGCGGCGCATCAGGCGGACACCCCTGACCTTGCCGCGCGGCTCGGATCACCACAGGGCTGGGAGGGCAGGCAGACCGTACGCCATCGGGACGGCCATCATCTCGACCTGGAAATCAAGATCCTGCCCCTCCAGGACTCCGGCGACTGCTCACTACGCCTTGTCCTCGCCTCCGACGCGACTCGGACCTGGTGGTCGAGCGCCAGCCGGTCCCTGCTGGAAGGGATCACCCATACCGCGCCGGTAGGCATGATCATGCTCGACACCGAACTGCGGCCCACCTGGGTGAACGACGCCATGGAGCACCTGTGCGGCATCCCCCGCGAGCGTTTCCTCGGGCGGCGCCTGGGAGACGTCCTGCCAGGCCTGGACATAGAGCACACCGAAGCGGAGATACGCCAGGTTCTGGAGACCGGCCGCCCCTCGAGGGGCTGTGAATACTTCGGCCACGTCCTGTCCGATCCGGACCAGGTCAGCTACTCCACCTCGTGCTTCCGCCTGGAGCGCGAGGACGGCGAGCCCCTGGGCGCCTGCTACATCGTCCTCTCCACCACCGAGCACTACCGCGCCCGGAAGAAGCTCACGCTCCTGAACGAGGCCCGCAAGCGCATGGGCAGCACGCTGGACATCCCGCACGCAGCACAGGAACTGGCCGACGTCGCCGTCCCCGGACTCGCCGACCACGTCACGGTCGACCTCCTCGACTCGGTTCTCCGCGGCGAAGAGGCCCCACCCGGCCCCGCCGACGCCACCACCGCGGCCTCCCTCCGCTGTGCCGGACACCGCTCCCTCCGGAGAGGCGCCTCGCCGCCCGTCCCGTTGGGTGAGCCGTGCGGCTACCCCCCGTCATCGCCCATCGCACGAGCTCTGATCGACGGCGCCGCCGCACTGATACCGGCACTGGACCCCATGGACCGCCACCTGGCCGCCGAGGACCCCGCCCGCAGCGCCCACCTGCGCGACCTCGACCTCGGCACCCACTCCCTGATGATCGTGCCCATCCGCGCACGCGGCACCACCCTCGGAGCGGTCACCATCGGCCGCTGGCAGCCCAAAGGGCCATTCCAGCCCGACGACCTGGTCCTCGCGGAAGAGCTGGTCGGACACGCCGCGGTCTGCATCGACAACGCCCGCCGCTACACCCATGAGCACGCTGCCGCACTGGCCCTCCAGCGCAGCCTCCTGCCCCGGGAACTGCCCGAACAGAACGCGGTCGACGCCGCCTACCGCTACCTGCCGGCCGACATGGAAGCCGGCGTGGGCGGCGACTGGTTCGACGTCATCCCGCTGTCCGGAGCCCGCGTCGCCCTGGTCGTCGGCGACGTCGTCGGACACGGCATTCACGCCGCCGCCACCATGGGACGCTTCCGCGCGGCCGTACAGACCCTTGCCGACATCGACCTCGCCCCCGACGAAGTACTGGCCCACCTGGACGACATGGTCAGCCGGATCGCCGAGGAGGCCGGCGACGAATCCGGCGTGACCGGAGCGACCTGCCTCTACGCGGTCTACGACCCGGTGAGCCGCCTGTGCACCCTCGCCCGCGCGGGCCACCCCTCGCCGGTACTCGTCACTCCCTCCGGCGCCGCCCGGCTCATGGACCTTCCGAGCGGCCCTCCCTTGGGCCTCGGCGGTCTGCCGTTCGAATCCACTCAGATGACGGTCCCCGAAGGCAGCATCCTCGTCCTCTACACCGACGGCCTCATCCACAGCCCTTACCTCGACGCCGACCAAGGCGTCCAGCAGCTACTGGACGCCCTGTCCGCGCCACAGACCCGGCTGGAGGACGTCTGCGACGCCGCGGTCGGAAAGCTCTGGGCCAACCGGCCGGGAGACGACGCGGCACTGCTCCTGGCGCGCACCCATGCCCTGGGCGAGGACAACGTCGCCTCCTGGGACATCCCCAAGGATTCCGTCGCCGTCGCTCCGGCCCGCACCGAGGCAGACCGGCAACTCGCGGCCTGGGGGCTGGAAGACCTCGCCTTCACCACGGAACTGGTGGTCAGCGAACTCGTCACCAACGCCATCCGCTACGCCTCGGAACCCATCCGGCTGCGGATGATCCGCGACCGCACCCTCATCTGCGAGGTCTCCGACGGCAGCAGCACCTCACCTCACCTGCGGCACGCCCGGACGACCGACGAGGGCGGCCGCGGCCTCTTCCTGATCGCCCAATTCGCCCAGCGCTGGGGCACCCGATACGACAGAAACGGCAAGACCATCTGGTCCGAACAACCCCTCAAGCCCACCGGGCTCGCATACGACTCCAGCTTCGACGCCTTCGCGGACCTCGACGCTCTCGGAGACCTCGGCGCCCGCGACCTCGAGGACACAAGTCGAGAGAGCCGGCAAGGCAAACCGGCGGAAACCAGACCCATCTGATGGGATTCAGCCACGCCGCGCTACGACTGGGCGCCGACGCCCGACGGCGGCTGTCCCTTCGTCCAGATCGACCGGACCACCACGCGGCTGAAGCGCCAGCCGTCGGGGGTGCGGCGGAGATCAGCCTCGAAGCGGCCGCCCACTGTGAACAGAGGGTCGGCGTCACCGCCGCGCTCCTGGAGCGTGGCGTCATGATGGACGTGGGTCATCAGGCCATTCCACGAGGCGGTGGCCCGCTCCGCCCCGGCGGCTGCATCGGTGATGATCCCGGAGGCGATGTGCTGAGTGCGGTCGTAGCGCTCGAGCGCTTCCTCGGCGGCGCGGATGGCCTCGGCTCCCTGGGACGTCCCTAAGGGTGTTTCCATACGCGCGTCGTCTGTGAGGAAGTCGCGGGTCCAGTCCGCCGCGAACTTCCGTTCGTCCAGAACCCGGAAGAACCGGTCGACGAGCATGCTGATCTCTGCGTGATCCGTCTGCGTAGTCATGATCAGAGCCTCTTACCTCAAGGGGACTTGAGGTCAAGCCCGCCCGTGGTCGATTCGCAGAAGGAGAATCCCCGCCGGGGTACGGAGCCGCGGAACGACACTCGCGAGTTCGAGCGGGGACCGGGCCGTTGTTCGCCGGATCCGCGTACACAACCTCCGTGATTCCGGCGCCTCATCCGGCTGCTCTTCCTGCTTGCGCTTGCCCCCTACTTGCCACCGATCAGGTCGGCCGACGAGAGTCAGAGCGGGCTGTAGTCCGCTGCTGTACAGCAACTCCCGCCGCCGGCGTTCAACTTGCGAAGATCGAACGAGCGGTGCTTCCCCAGCCGCCGTCGACACCAGACGGATGCCCGCGGCAGTGGCATTAGACTCCCGGCCGACATCGAACGCGGCCGAGTCGGCCGAGGGGTCTCCCGGAGAGTGCATGGTCTGGTCACGGCTGCGCCAGCGTCGGGAGCGGCCTACGCCCAAGCTCCCGCTGCCCGGCCCATGCCGGCATCGCCGGCACACCCTGCGCACGGAGCGCCTCCTGCTCTACACCCCCGAAACCGTGATGGACTTTGCCGCCGTCGCGGCCGCCGCCTCGGACCCGGAGGCCCGGCGGTGGCTCGGGTGGGGCAAAGACGAAGGCGTCGTGACCGACGCGCACGTCCGCGAGGCCGTGCTCCAACTCCTGCCCGGTGACACCGACTTCCTTCGTTCGTCCCCGTTGGCCCAACGCCTGCTGGCCCATCCCTTCGATCCCCGCGTCGACCAGGGAGAGGCACTGATCGGCGTGCGCCTGGACGACGGCAGATACGCCGGGTTCACCAAATGCCTCCGAGGACGCCCCGGCCTTCAGGCCGGGGAGGAATCGGACCCCTGCGGAGCAGGGCAGGAAACGGGGTTTCGCCCCCAGG
>NZ_JBSFJX010000081.1:0-40626 GCF_053598275.1 Streptomyces sp. NPDC001156
CGCCCATGTCATCGGTGAGTCGTACCGGAGGGTCTTGGACGCATTTCACGAGATCTCCAGCCCGGACCAGCAGCTGAGGCGCCTTGAGGAGCTGCGTTCGGAGCTACGTGAAGCCGACGCTCCTCTGATGCACAGCGTCCGTGCCGTCGTCCTGGAAGGGCCGTCCGCGACCGCCTCAGCGGGCCAAGCCGTCTTGGAGGCGGCGCTGAAGGTCAACCGGCGCCTGTGGCGAGCAATGCTCAGGACCCGTGGATCGGTCCCGGGAGGGACGCGGAAGGCGTACCTTCCCGAATGATCCTGTGATGGCCTCCGAGTAGGCCCGCGTTGCAGCGCGGGTCGGGAAGGCACGCCCGTGCTCAGCGTAGTCACCGACAACGGCTCCACGCAGTCCGGTTCCCTGATCGACGAGATCGTCCGGGAGGGTGCCCGCAGAATGCTCGCGGCGGCACTGGAAGCGGAGGTCAACCAGTACATAGTCGAGTTGGCGGCCGAGTGGGACGAGGTGGGTCGGCACCTTGTGGTTCGCAACGGCTATCACCAGCCGCGGACCGTGACCACAGCCGCTGGCCCAGTCGAGGTGAGGGCGCCTCGGGTGAACGACCGCCGCGTCGACGAGGAGACAGGCGAGCGCAGGCGGTTCTCCTCGAAGATCCTTCCGCCGTGGTGCCGCAAGTCGCCGAAGGTGTCCGAGGTGCTGCCGCTGCTCTACCTGCACGGACTGTCCTCCGGCGATTTCGTCCCCGCGTTGGAGCAGTTCCTCGGCTCGGCCGCCGGCCTGTCGCCTGCCACGGTGACGCGGCTGACGAAGCAGTGGGGCGAAGACCATGCGGCCTTCCAGGAGCGGGACCTATCCGACCGGGACTTCGTCTACGTGTGGGCGGATGGGGTGCACCCGAAGGTCCGGCTCGGGCAGGCACACTCGTGTGTGCTGGTGCTGCTCGGCGTGCGGTTGGACGGCACGAAGGAGCTGATCGCGCTGGCTGAGGGGCTGCGGGAGTCCACCGAGTCATGGGCTGACCTGCTGCGCGACTGCCGCCGCCGCGGTATGTGCGACCCCGAGCTGGTGATCGGCGACGGCGCGATGGGCCTGTGGAAGGCGCTGGCCGAGGTCTTCCCCGCCGCGCGCCACCAAAGGTGCCGGGTCCATAAGGCCCGAAATGTCACGAACGCACTGCCCAAGTCCGCGCAGTCGGGCGCGACCAAGGCGATGCAGGAGATCTACAACGCCGAGGACCGCGCGCACGCCGAGAAGGCCATCGAGGCGTTCGCACGCATTTATGGCGCCAAGTGGCCCAAGGCGGTGGCGAAGATCATCGACGACGCCGAGCAACTACTGACGTTCTACGATTTCCCGGCGGAACACTGGATCCACCTGCGGACCACGAACCCCATCGAGTCCACGTTCTCCACAGTCAAGCTCCGCACCAAGGTCACCCGCGGAGCGGGCAGCCCCGCTGCGGCCCTCGCGATGGTGTTCAAGCTTGTCGAGTCCGCCCAGGCCCGCTGGCGTGCGATTACCGGAGCGCACCTGGTGCCCCTGGTCCGGGCTGGCGCCAGGTTCGAGAATGGCGTCCTGGCCGAGCGCCAGGAGCAGGCCGCGTAATTGGGAGGACGTGGTCCCGAGCCTGGCGCGTCTCCCCACACTGCCTATGGGCTGTCCAGCCCGTAGGTCTGGACCGTTCCTCTACATCCACGACCGGAACAAAGGTGATCAGACATGGTTCCTCGGATCGGCGACGAAGTGATCGTCTCCTGTGATCCGGCAACCGCTCGGGTGGCCGAGGTACATCGCTACATCACTCTGGAATGGCCGTGGAGAGCAATCGACAATTCCTCTAATTTCCGATGGAACGGGCAATTCGCCCTCCCGCACGGCGATTCCCACCAGGAATGGAGCCCATACCGTCTTGAGCCGGCAGCTTCCGCCCTCCGCGTGGGAGACGCTTGCACCGTGTCCATCCCGCCGACCCGGCTCTACGTGGGGCACTACGAAAAGTACGACCCTCCACGCAACCTCGGCTGGGCTCCCGCACCCACAGCAGGAATCTACGTCATCCCTCCGGAGAGGATGGACATGGACCTGGAGGACGCGGGGTACATGCTCTATCTGGGCGGAGATGAGCCCATTCACGTGGAACCGGTCAAGGACTGAGCCGCGACGCACTGGGCTCCAGCACCACACGGACCAACATCACGCAGTCCAAGGAACGACCCTGGTACACCTCAACTCATCCACAAGTCTTGATGCGATGAAGGGGCGGGGCCTCCGCCCCCGTGGGTTCCTGGGTAGGTCCCAGGTGGCTCACATTCGTCACGGCGAAGGAGGCCCCTGGTGAGCGAGTACGACGGACACCAGTACGTCGGCATCGACCTGCATCGCAGGCGGTCGGTGATCGTGCGGCAGGCAGCGGATGGCATGCAGCTGAGCGCGGTACGCATCCTCAACGACCCGGTCGCGCTGGGCCTGCAGATCGAGAAGGCGGGCATCCGCCCCGACGTGGTGCTGGAGGCCACCTACGGCTGGTACTGGGCGGTCGACCCTGCAGGCCGCCGGGGCGGAGGTCCATATGGCCCACCCGCTGGGCGTGAAGGGCTTCGCCTACCGGCGGGTGAAGAACGATATCCGCGATGCCGCAGACCTGGCCGACCTGCTGCGCATGGGGCGGCTGCCAGAGTCGTGGATCGCCCCGCCCGAGGTGCGGGAACTGCGTGAACTGGTGCGCTACCGCGCCAAACTCGTCGCGCTTCGCTCGGGACTCAAGGCCCAGGTCCACGCCGTGCTCGCGAAGGTCGGCATCCTCATCACCGTCTCCGACCTGTTCGGCGTCGAGGGCCGCAGCCGGCTGGAGCAGACGCCCCTGTCCGGCCCCTACGCCCAGCGCGTGACGTCCCTGCTGCACCTGATTGACATCCTCGACGCCGAGGAGGACGTCTTCAACCAGCGCATCGCCGACCGGCTGCGCGGGCACCCCGGCTGTAGATCCCGATCTTCATGCCTGAGCGGCTTGTTGCTGGTAGTGGCTGGTCCGGGATCGGGCCTGGTGGCGACGTCGCCAATGGGACCAGAGGAGCCGGTGGGCCGTGTCGTGGACGAGCCGGACGACAAGCGCGTTGAACAGGCGCTGGATCTCGTTGCAGGTGAGCGGTATCAGCTCGTCCGGCCCGGGATGGCGTGCGTGTTCGTCGGCGCGGACGACAGCGAGGAAAGCATGGGCGAGCATCGCGAGAGTGACCCAGCGGTGCCAGGACGTCCAGCGTCTGACCTGGTGTTCGTCCAGTCCGGCCAGGCCCTTGCCTGACTGGAAGGTCTCCTCAACCGTCCATCTGCGTCCGGCGACCTGTACCAGGGTGGACAGCGATTCGTGGGTGGCTGAATAGCAGCGGTAGAAAGCGAGTGCGCCGGTTGCGGCGCACGAGCAGCTGGTGGTGGCCGGGCCGGTCGTCGGCGAGGTCGGCCAGGGCCCAGTCGTAAAAACGGTGGCCCTTGGTTCCGGCTCCGGCGGAGAGTTTCTGCCAGGCCCGCCTCGGCAGCCTCTTGACCAGGGTGTCGGCGCGGAACTTGCCTGCGTGGGTGGCGATCTGGTGGTCACGGGCAACGGCGAGTACGTAACCGACTTGCCGTTGCTCCAGTGTGGTCCGCAGGTGTGGGTTGCCCCCATAGACTTCGTCGCCAGCTACCCAGGACGCGGGGACGCCAGCGTCCAGGGCGCGGCCGATCATGCGAGCGGCGAGTGCGGGCTTCGTGGCAAAGCCGACAGTGTCGGGTATCCCGGCGGCCTGGCAGCGGGCCGTGTCCTCGGTCCAGGAACGGGGGACATACAGTTCCCGGTCGATCGCCGCGTGTCCGCGCCGGGTGGAGTAGGCGAGATAGACGGCGACCTGGCTGTTCTCGATGCGTCCTGCGGTCCCGGCGTACTGGCGCTGCACACCGACCGTGGCGGCGCCCTTCTTGAGGCCACCAGTCTCGTCGACGACCAGCACCGCTGCGGTGTCGTGCAGTTGCCCGACGACGAAGCCGCGGATGTCGTCGCGTACCGCGTCAGCTTCCCACTTGGCCCTCGACAGCAGGTGCTGCAAGCCGTACGGGTTCGCGTCCCCGACGTGCTCGGCGAGCGTCCAGCAGTTCTTGCGTGGCAGGTCAGACAGCAACCCGAGCACGAACGCCCGTGCCCGGCGCCGTGGTTCCACCCGGACGAACCGTCCCGCGATACGGCCCATCAGGACCTCGAACGTCTCCTGCCAGCGGCCGGGATCTATGCTGTGGCCCGCGGCCGCCGTCTGATCTTCTGTCTTCACACACCGATGATCAACGGCGGCCGTACCCGTTCACAGACCGGCCCCGACCAGCAAGTGTCCTGTGCCGCCGAAGTTTGACCATCAGCCGAGGTAGTTCGCGCGCCCCTCGTCGTCGAGCTCGAAGGGGCCCTCAGGGATGATGCAGAACTCATTGCCCTCGGGGTCCGCCATCACCAGGAACCCGCCGCCGGGGTACTGCTCCAGCCTGTGCCCGCCGAGCATCTCGATCCGTTGCTGCTCGGCGGCGGGATCGGGAGAGGTGATGTCGAAGTGCATCCGGTTCTTGCTCGACTTGGGTTCGGCAGTTCGCTGAAAGCCCAGACCCAGGCCGTTCTCCCGCCGCAGCCATACGTATGGGCCCATACGTCCCACGACCGGCCTACCGAGCAGTTCGGACCAGAACGCAGCGAGCCGCTCGGGGTCTGTGGCATCGACGATGAGGGCATTGATCTGCATAGATGAGTCCGCCATGCCCCGATCCTCTCAAACGGGCGCTCAGCAGCGGCTGTGACCAGCGGGAAACAGACTTCGATGACACGAGCCGCCCTGCAGTCAGACTTCGGCGGCATCCGCTCAAGGCGCGATGGCGCAGGACAGCAAGATCGCGATCTACAGCTGGAGTATTAGACCCTTCAGTTGTAGTTCAGGGCGAGCTCACGGGTTCGGCGTCTGCGATGGTGCTGGTTGGCGTCGGCTTGGTGATGCCGGCGCCAGCGTGACCACCGGAGTACGTGGGCGATCAGGCCGTCCTCGGGTAGGGGTGGGGGGTGGATGAGCACAAGGAGCCTGCGGATCTCGGCTGCGGTGTAGGGGATGAGCTGCTCGGGACTGGTGGTGTCCTCGTGATCCCCCTTTTGGGTTCCTCCTCCGGCTCGTCGCCACTGGCGGATTCTTGGAGTGGTGCGGGGGCGTTGGCCTCGTCTGCGGCGGCCTGCACTGCAAGGAACGCGGCGGCGAGCATCGACAGGGTGATGTGCCGGTACCAGCCGTGCCAGTGGCGCACTTCGTAGTCGGCCAGTCCGCACTGGTGCTTGCCGAGTTTGATCGCGTCTTCCACCCGCCAGCGTGCGCCGGCGACGTGGGCCAGGTGTTGCGGCGGGGTGTCGGCTGGGCCCCAGGCCAGGTAGTAGTCGAGGTCGTCGGGCGTCTCGGTGCGGCGGCGGGCGATCATCCATCGGCAGTACCAGGGCTGCCCTGACGTTGCGGCGCCCACGGGTTCCTCGGGGTCGGCGATCCGGCGAATCCACCACTGCCACCAGCGGGAGCCGGTCTGGCTCGGCCCGGCTTCGATCAGCTGCCACTCGCTGTCGTCCGCGGCAGCGGCCAGCTTGTCGATGCGCCGCCAGCCCGGCCGGGGCAGTACCGTCTGGGCGCTGGAGACATTGACCACGTACGGTAGTTGGCGGTTCTCGGCGAAGGAGCGAAAAGCCCCGTCACGGCCATAGACCTCGTCGGCGGCCAGCCAGGTGTTCTCCGGGAGCTCGGGGACGATCCGGTCGATCATCTTCTCGGCGAGGCGGGGTTTGGTGGCGAAGCCGACTGGCTCGGGCACGTGCGCAGCCGCGCACCGCTCGCGATCGTTGGTCCACACTTGCGGCAGGTAGATCTCCCGTTCGACCAGGGCTGTCCCGCGGGTGGTGGCCCAGGCGGCGAACACCCCGACCTGACAAGGGAAGACGCCGCCGAGTGAGCCGCTGAACTGCCGGGCCACGCCGACGGAGGCATCGCCCTTCTTGGCGAACCCGGTCTCATCGATGACCAGCACCCCGTCCGCGCCATCGGCCAGGCCGTCCACCGCGTACAGGCGGACGCGGTCGCGCAGCTCATCGACGTTCCACTTTGCCCGGTCCAGTAAGTGCTGCTGCCCGTCAGGTCGCCGCCAGCCGGCGTACTCGGCCAGCTGCCAACCGTTCTTGCGCGAGACCGGGCCCAACAGCCCACGCACACACGCCTTCGCCCGCCGCCGTAGATCCGCTCGCGGGAAGACGTCGCCGACCTGCAACAGCAACTCCTCCAACGCAGCATCCCACTCGGCTACTTGCGCTACATCACCGGACCAATCGTCCATGACCGGCGGCTACCCGCCAAGCCTGATCAGCGAACTACAACTGAAGGGTTAGACCACGTCGACAAAGCGAGATTCCTGGGCCCGCAAGAGCCCAGGAATCTCAGCTATCAGAACATCGCTGCCCTATTCCCACTCACGCCATGGAATCTGCCTCCGCGAGATTCTCGGCGATCACTCCTCGGAAGAAATCGGTGAGGATCCGATATCTCTCGACTTCCTCGCGGCTGGCGCTATACCTCACGCCCACGGATCCGTCAGGTCGGAAGTGTCAACGAAGTCCACGACGGGCTCTTCACCCAGTCGTTGCCCATTCAATTCGCCTTGGACCCATTGAATGCACTGCGGCCTTTCTCCACTGCCCGCCCGACAGAACTCCTCCAATACCAGCCGAACACGGTCGAGTGAGAGAGTGCTCCGAGGGTGATGGAACAGTGGATGGCCCGGATCCGCGACGACCCTCGGATCAAAATTGGGTGGCTCCGGGTTGTCTGAAAGCCAGGTGTAGTCAAATACCTCGGACCTGCCAGGGCGCCGATCCGTGGCGAACCACATCAGAGCCCCATAGCCCGTCGACCTGTTTACAGCAACCCGAAGGTATGTATCCGGGCTGTTTTGGACCGTCACACTTTCGAAACGACGATCCGAAAAACAGAACCATGCATCCTCGCCGGGCGCAACCCACTTACTTGACGAGTCTTCGAACTCCAGATTCTCCATCACCTCGGAGACTAGGCGAGAGCATTCTTCTTTACTCTCGGCGTGATGCCATTCCTTGGAGAATAGGCCATTCAATACCATGGAGAATCAGCCTTCATTACCGACTGCCAGTCACTCGCCGACAAATTCCTGGACGTGCATGCCGCCCCCCTTGAGCGGGGAATGCACCCTCAATGTCGAGCCCTTGGGCAAGAGTTTCGGTATTGCTACCGAGCACGAGTAGTCACCCTCACATAACCCCACCGACCTTGTTGATGCTGGCAGGGCCGGTGCGCGGTCTGATCTCACGCAGAGAGGCTTGGAAACACCCTAATAGACGACTCGTGCACCCCGACATTCACCGAGTCGACCCGCCATCCGCCGGCGGACAGAATTCGCTCCAGTGCATTCGTCATCGATTCCAAGGCTGCTCCTCCGAGCGACAACACTCGACTTTCGATTCCACTTGGTGAGACCGCTATCCGCATTAGATCCGGACTGGACCTCCAGGACACATAGACTCCACCGGATTCCCCCCGGCTGGGATCGAAGAACACGAGGGCTCCTCCGGAGCTTACGCTCAAGCCGTCGAAGCAGTTCCCCCCACTGATCACCGGCATCCCAACCAGACGCAAGTCAGACTCGACGTCTGCTGCTAGGCGAGCCAGCTTGCTCTGTTCCTCAGGTCCAAGCCTTTCCGGAATCATCTCGACACGACCTCGCCGTCTGGATCAGGAGTCTACGCAAGATGGCGCCCTTGGAAGAGAACCCTCCGAGGGCACCCACCTGCTGCTGAGGCAATAATCCTACGCTTTACACGCCTCGTCTGGCCTTAGCCGAAGCGATCATTTTGCTGAGCTGCTCAGTCCACGCTTGGTTGAGCAAGCGACCGTCCGGGGTTTTGGGCGAAAAGTAGGGGATCGAATAGGTAATATTTGCACCCGCTGCACGCGGATCATCGGCCAGCTTTGGCGCACACCTGTCCGGGCATGGCGCCCGCTCGGTGTACAGGTCGGTCACTACATCGCTTTCCTCGAGTTTTCCGAGAATCTGCTCCTCGGCGTGGTGGTCCGCATTGCTAACGCCATGCACCAGACGCGTCGAACCGTCAGCACCCCGAACCCGCGCGACGGCGACGTTGTGATCGGCGTCCCAGAACCTCGACCCGTGCCGGATTTCAAATGCCTTGCTGCTGAGCTCGTCACTGTCGTACTCAATTTGAGTACCACAGTTATGGACGAGGACTGGCGTGCCCCCGGCCTCCACATAGTACGTGTGGAGGGTGCCAATGGTGAGGTCGTAGGTCGTGGTGTTCGCGTGGTACAGGCGGATACCGGTGACCTCGGCCGTGCCGCTCGGCGTCTGGAGCACGTCGCCGGACTTGAGGTCCTTCGCCTCGACAAACGCCGACTGGGTCTTGTCGTAGAACGGGTGGTGGAAGGTCGTCGTCAGGTGTGCGCCCTGAGCGTTCTTCTCACCCGCGTCGGCCTTGGTGTCCTGCGCCGACACCACCGAGCTGACCGCCGCCACCGGCGCCGAAGCCGGCTCCTGGCCGCCGTGGCCGTGGCTCGCCGCCAGTGCGCCCAACACCGCCGCCGAAGCTGCCAGGCCGAACGCCGCCTTGCGGGCCGTTTTCTTGGCCAGGGACTTCGCCCCGGCCTTGATGCCGGCCTTCGCACCATCCTTCGCCGCCTGCTTCGTGCCTGACTCTGCCGTCGCCTTGATCGTCAGGTCCACGAAGTCGTGGTCGGTGTGCGTCACGATCACCGCGGTGACCTTGTGCGCCTCCGTGCCCGCGACTCCCGGCACGGAGTTGGCGATCGTGTCACCCACCCGCACTTGGTCGATCGCTCTCGTCGAACCGTCGGCCATCAGCACCCGAGTCGCACCTGTGAAGCTGTGCGGCGCTCCGGGAATCCGGCAGCTCGATCCCGACTCGGAATGTGACTGGCTACGAGAGCCCGCCCCCTCGGCTTCCGCCTGCGAAGCCGCCTCGTCGGTGGCGTCCTTGGCCGCCACTTCCTCTGCGTCCGTCGCCCCCTTGCCGAACAGACCGCCCACGACCTTCATCGCCTTGGGCGCGACCTTCGCGAGGATCTTGCCGCCCAGGCTGCCCAGCGCACCGCCCACGGCACCGGCGACCGCGCCTTCGACCGCCGAGCCCGCGAACGCGCCCACGCTGCAGTCGCCGCCGCCGTTCTCCGCGCACTTGAAGCCCTGCTCGACCAGCGAGCCGGCCGCACCCGCCATCGCCGCGCAGCCGATCGTGCCGACGCCCCACGTCGCAGCTTCACAGCCCGCGAACACCGCCGTCGAGACCACGAAGGAGGTGATCGCCGCGGCGTGGTGCTTGGCGTAAGTCGCCGCTGACTTCGCCGCCTTGACCGTCGCGTGGTACGCCGTTCTCGCCGCATGCGCGACCGCGTGGGCCGCCTTCTTCACCGTGTGCGCGACCTTGTGGGCGATCTTCTTCGCCGCGTGCACCACCCGGTGCACCGCGTGCGAGACCTTGTGATACGCCGTATGCACCGCATGGACCACGGCGTGGTACGCGCGTCTGACGTGTCTCGACGCGTAGTAGTACACGCGTCGCGTCGCCCGCACCGTCGCGTGGTACACGTCCCGCACCCGGTGCGCGACCTTGTGCGCCGCGTGCTTGACCGCGTGCACCACCTTGCGGGCCACGTGCTTGACCGCGTGGTACACCTTGTGCGCCACATGCCGCACCACGTGCGACGCCTTGTGCGCGACCTTCTTCGCCCCGCACACCACGTCGTACCAGGAGCAGTTGCCCGACTCGTCGGTCCCCGCGAGCGGGTTGTCGTCGACGTAGGCGAACGGGTTCGCCGCCACCGAGTCGGGTGTCGCGCCCAGCGAGACGCTGTCCTTGTTCAGGAACTCGCCCGTGTTCGGGTCGTACCAGCGTGACGCCGTGCCCACGTTGCCGGTTCCGGGTTCCGTCCAGCCGGACTGGAAGCCCAGGTGACCGACCAGCGTCTGGGTCGTCGTCACCTTGCCGAGCGGGTCGTACGTCGCCGAGCCGGCCAGGGACGTACCGCCCGAGGTGAACTCGCCGACCACGTCGTTGTGCTGGTCCGTCAGCGCCAGCACCCCGGCACTGCCGGCCTGCTTGATGCCGACCAGGCCGCCCCCCGGGTCGTACGTGTACGTCGCGTCCCCGTCCGAGGCGATCGTGTTGTCCGCGCCCGAGTACGTGAACGTCCGCGTGGACTGCGCACCCGTGTCCGTGTCGGTGATGTTCCGGCCCAGCGCGTCCAGCGTGTACGACTGCTCGCCCGCCACGATCTGGCTGCCGAACGCGTCCGTCTTGTACGCGATCGTGCCGCCCGCCGTGGACGACTCCTGCGTCATCGAGCCGCGCGCCGAGTAGGAGTACGAGTGCGTGCCGTCCGACGTCAACTCGTCGCGCTCGTCGTAGGTGTAGACGTCCGAGCCGACCCGGATCCGGTTGCCCGACGCGTCGTACTGGTAGTCGGTCGTCTTCGAGCCGTCGTTCCACGAGGTCAGACGGTCCGACCAGTCGTACGTGTACGTGTTCGCGGACGCGCCCGTCACACCCGTCGTCGTCTTCGACGTGAGGTTGCCGTTGTCGTCGTAGCCGTACGTGAAGCTCGCCAGCGCCGAGGCGCCCTGCACCAGGACGTCGTTCGTCAACTCGTGCGAGCTGTTGTACGTGAAGGTGCGGGTCTGGCCCGTCGAGCCGTACTTGATCGTCTTCGGCTCGTTCAGCTGGTCGTACGTGTACGTCAGGTGCGTACCCGTCGCCGCGTCGTCCAGGGAGGACAGCCGGCCGGCCGTGTCGTAGCCGTAGTTCGTCTTGCCTGCCGCGTCCGTGCGCGACAGCATCGAGCTGTCGTCGTTGTACGTGAAGCCCGAGGAACCCGCCGAACCCGATGCCGTCAGCAGGTCGCCGCGGTCGTCGTAGGTGAACCCGTCGTGTGTCGCCGTCTGGTAGTCCGCCGCGCCGGCGATGCCCGCCGCGTCCGTGTCCGCCGACGTCACCCGGCCGTCCGAGTCGTAGTCGAACGTACGCTTCGCCGTCGCGGCGTCCGCGCCCGTACCCGACATCGTCTTCAGCTGGCCGTTGTCGTCATACGTCATCGACGTCGTCGTGCCGTCGGGCAGCGTGACGTTCGTGGCCTGGCCGTCCGCGTCGTAGGCGAACGTCGTCGTCGAGTCCGCGGCCGACGTGTACTGGGCAGTCGTCGGCTCGATCACCTTCTCCTGCTGGCCCCAGGGGGTGTAGGAGTAGCGCCAGGAGTTGCCCCGGCCGTCGGTGAACCGGGTGCGGTTGCCGGCCTCGTCGTAGCCGAACGACGTCGTGATCGAGGTCGTCGCGTCGACCGGCTCCACCTGCTGGGTGATGGTGCCCGCCGCGTCGTACGTCCAGCGTGTGGTGTGCTGGTTGGCGTCGGTCGCCGCCACCAGGTTGCCGACGCCGTCGTACTGCTGCGACGTGCTGGACAGCTGCGCGCCGTTCGCGTCGTAGCTGCGGGTGGCCGTCGGGTCGTCGCTGACGTTGTAGTCCGTCACCGTGTAGGTGCCGTCCGCCAGCGTCGTCTTGGTGGCGTTGCCCTCGAAGTCGTACGAGTAGCGGGTGGTGTTGCCCGCGCCGTCGGCGACCGAGGCGACGTCACCGGCCCGGTTGTAGGCGTACGAGGTGGTCACCCCGCCGGGCGTCTGCTCCGAGGCGAGGTGCGCGCCGTACGGGTTGCCGGGGGTGACGCCGTACGAGTACGTCGTCGTCAGCGTCCGCGTCGACGGGTAGCGCTCCATCGTGGTGGAGGTGACCTGGCGGCCCATGAAGTCGTAGGTGGCCTGGGCCTGCGCGCCCGTGGGGTCGGTCGACGTGCGCTGCTCGCCGTTCGCGTCGAAGGTGGCGTGCGTCTTGGTGCCGTCGGGCGCCGTGATCTGGGCCAGGTCGCCCATCTGGTCGTACAGGTACGACGTGGTCTTGCCGCCCGGCGTCGTCACCGACGTCTGGTTGCCCTCGCTGTCGTATGTCCACACGGTCGTGCCCGCGTTGGGCGCCGAGGCGCCGGCCGGCGTGTACGACGGGAGCGTCTCGCTCACCTTGTTGCCGACCGCGTCGTAGGCCGAGTCGGTGACCAGGCGGTTCGGGTCCCTCTCCGCGACGGCCTCGCCGAAGGTGTTGAAGCCGCTCACGGTGATCGGGCGGACGGTGGCCGCGTTCGCGGCGATGCCGTCCGGCTCGGACTGCACGGCGGGCGCGGTGGTGACCGCGAGGTTGCCCGCCTCGTCGTACTCGTAGTCCGTGGTGTGCTGCTCGGCGTCCGTCATGGACGTGGGCAGGCCCCGCTTGTCGTACGTGTACTTGGTCGTCTGCTGGTCGGAGCTGCCGACCGTGCCACCGGCGCGGCCCTTGCCGTACAGCGAGGAGACCTCGGAGGCGGACAGGGCCCGCTGGTAGACCTGCGCGTCGGTGACCGAGCCGGCCACCGCGTCGTAGATCGAGCCGTCCGTGGTCTTGACGCCGCCGACGGTCAGCGGGCCGGCGCCGGTCCACGGCGTCGGGTCGGTGGCCGTGCCCGCGAGCGTGCCGTTGACGTACAGCTTCATCGCACCGGTGGTGGCGTCGAAGGTGCCGACCAGGTGCGTCCAGGTGTTCAGCGCGGGCGCGGCAGTGGCCTTGGCGTCGTAGAACGCGGTCGGCGAGGCGGCGTCGTTGCTGGCTATGTGGAAGCGGTAGGCGCTGTCGGCCTTGGAGTACTGCAGGTAGAAGGAGGCCCGCGCGGTGCCGCCCTGCGCGACGAAGGTGCGGTAGGTGGAGGTGTCGCTCAGGTTGACCCACGCCGACGCCGTGTAGGAGGCGCTGGTGTCCAGGACCGGACCGTTGGTGGCGACGATGTCGCCCTTGCCGGCGGTGTCGCCGCTGAACTTGGCCGCGCCGTCCGACCAGGTCACGCCGGGGCCTGCGGTGGCGGTGTTGCCGGTGCCGGAGACGTCGGTGATGCTGCGGCCGGAGGCCTGGTCGAGCTTCCACCAGCCCGCGGGGTGCCCGGAGGAGTCGCCGTAGAGCGTCTCGCTGAGCAGGTTGCCCATGTCGTCGTACGTGCTGGTGGTGGTGCGGTCGAAGCCCGTGGCGTCGTGGTCGGTCTCCGAGGCGACCTGGTCGTCCGGGGTGTACGAGACCGTGGTGACCCGGTCCACACCGGTCGGGTCGACGGTGGTGGAGGTGGTCCGGGAGGACGCGTCGACCGTGTACTGGGTGACCGTCTCACCGTTGTCGGTGGTGGACGTGAGCAGGTTGCCCGCCGCGTCGTAGCTGTCCGACTCCAGGACATAAGTGCTGGTGCCGTCGGCGCTCGTCTTCGTCACCGTCGCGGTCAAGCCGTCGTCGGTGTAGGTGTACGACGTGGTGTTGCCCATCGCGTCCGTGATCGAGGCGAGTCGCCCCGCCGGGTCGTAGGCGCGCGAGGACTCGATCAGCTGGGTGGGCGCCTGCGGGCTGACCGGGTCGCCCGTGTACATCAGGCTCTGGGTGAGCAGGTCGCCGTTGTCGTCGTACGTGTAGTCCGTCTCGTTGCCGGCGCTCGTCACCTCCTTGGTCTTGTTGCCGGAGGTGTCGTACGTGTACGTCGTCGTGTTGCCGTAGCTCGTGCCCGCCGCGACGTTGGCGTCGGACTCGGTCAGGACGTGGTCGTAGGCGTCGTAGGTCTGCGTCTCGGTGCGCGGGGCGTCGCCGCCGCTCGCGTCGGAGACGGTCTGCGAGGTGACGTCGCCGTCGTCGTCGTAGACGGTGGAGGAGACCGTGGCGTGCGTGGAGCCGTTGACGCGGTCGGTGAGCTGCGGGTCGTGCTCGGCGGTGACCTGGCCGTTCTTGTCGTACTCGTAGGTGGTGGTCAGGCCGTCCGGGTAGGTGTCGGAGACCGCCTTCTGGCTGAGCACCTGGCCGACGCCGTCATAGGTGTACGAGGTGACCAGGCCCAGGGCGTCGGTGGTGGAGGCGACGTCGCCGCTCTGGAAGTACGACACCTGGTTGACGGCTCCGCCGGGGCTGACCGTCCTCACCGGCAGGCCCTTGGGCACGACCCCGCCGTCGGCGGAGGGGTAGGCGCTGGTGCCGTCGCTGTAGACGGTCGAGGTGGAGCGGCCGTTGGGGAAGCCGGGCACGGCCGGGCCGGTGATGACGGTCTGGTTGCCCGCCGAGTCGTACGTGTACGACGTCAGGTACGTGTTGTCCGTCGCGGACGCCGAACGGCCGTCGCGCTCGGTGAGCAGCTGGTCGTTGCGCGGGTCCGCGGTGGTCAGCTGGGCCGTGGTGTCGTCCGGGTAGTACGTGTAGTACTCGGTGTTGCACTTGTTCGCGGCCTGGTCCTGGCAGGACGTGGAGGAGACCACGTTGCCGCGGACGTCGTGGCCGGTGATGGTCATCGCGCCGTTGGGGTCGGTGACCGTGTGCTCGAAGCCGGAGGTGTCGTAGCCGAAGCTCGTCTTGTTGCCGAGGCCGTCGGTCTCGGTCAGCGCCCGGTTGCCGTTGCTGACGTCGTAGGCGTAGGTGAGCGTCGCATTGCCCGGCGAGGTCACCTTGACCGTCTCGACCGGAAGCAGACCGGTGGAGTTCTTCGCCGCCTGCACGTGCGCCGCGACGTCCTGCGCGGTGAGCGCCGAGTGGTAGAAGGCCGCTTCGGCTATGGAACCCTTGAAGTGGCTGACCTCGGCGGGCGAGTTGATCCAGCTCTTGGCGAAGCCGGCGCCCAGGTAGAGGTGGCTGTTCGACTGGTCGTTGGGGGCACCGGAGTAGCTGGCCTGCTGGACTCCGTCCAGGTACATCGTCTGGGTGGAGCTGGAGACGGTGAGCGCCACATGGTGCCAGGCGTTGTCGGTGACCGTGCCGGTGGAGCCGAACGCCGTCGAACCGGATCCGCTGCCCGAGTAGAAGTGGCCGTGCAGCTTGTTGTCGGTCCCGACGTACAGCAGTGGGGTCCAGCTGCCGGAGGCCGTGGTCGCACCGGCGATCGGCACCGACTGGTCGCCGACGATGACGCCCTGGTTGGCGGTCTTGAACCAGAGTTCGAGGCTACGGTCGTTGGTGCCGTGCAGCACCGAGGTCGGCACCTCGACGTACGAGGTGCCGCCGTCGAAGGTCGCGGCCTTCCGGTCGCTGAACGGGCCTGCGGCACCGAGGGTCACCGCGTTGTACGTACCGTTGCCGCCGCGGACCTCGTTGACGGCCGTGGTCGCGCCGGCCGCTTCACCGAGTCGGTAGTAGCCGGCCGGAGCGGCGCCGAGGACCGCACCGCGGTAGGTCTGGCTGGAGCCGGCGACGGTGGGCGCGGCCAGCTTCCAGGTGCCGCCGTTCTCGTCGGTGAGCTGGGTGAGGGTGGTGGTGGCCGGGTCGTACGTCATGCCCGCGAACGTCTTGCCCGACGGCCGCTTGATGGACGTGAGCAGGCTCGCCGCGTGGGTGCCGTACTGGTAGAGGGAGTTGACGTCAGCGGCGACCAGCGGGCGGCCGTACCAGGCGACGTCGGCGATGGAGCCGTTGAAGTAGGTGGCGTAGCCCGTCTTGTCGCTCGCGTTCTGGTGCGGCTCGTCGGGCCAGTTGCCGCCCAGGAAGCCGGTGCCCAGGTAGTCGAACGACTGGTTCTTGCCGAAGGCGACGGCGCTCTGGATGGAGACGGTGCCGGTGCGGGAGCCGACCCTGGTCTTGTCGAGGTACAGCGTCTGCGAGTTGCCCGCCGCGGACAGCACCACGTGGTGCCACTTGCCGTCGGCCACGGACGCCGAGGACACGATCGGGTTGATGCCGCCGCTGTACCAGAACTCGGCGTTCAGCTTGCCGTCGGTGCCGACGTAGATGGACGGCGTGTAGAAACCCGCCGCCTGCCCGGAGGAGATCGGCTGGGAGGCGTAGGAGTACAGCACGCCCGGTCCGGCCGACGTCTTGAACCACAGGGACAGCGCCCCGGAGTCGGTGTCGTTGCCGGTGTTCTTCGGCAGGGCGATGTCGGAGGACGTGCCGTTGAAGGAGGCGGCCGTGGACGAGGAACCGGTGAGCGGGCCGGGCGCACCGAGCGTCACGTTCTCGTACGTGGCGTTCTTGGTGCCCTGGTTGGCGAGGACGGCGTCCTTCGCGGTGGTGCCCGAGGTCTCCGTCAGCGGCCACACGGCGCCCGGGTCGAGGTCGAGGGAGGCGTTCTGGTACTGCGAGGCCGTCGTGTACCCGTACGTCGTGCACTTGGTCGCGGACAGCGGCGCGCACACCGTCGTCAGCTGGTCGCCTGTGTAGCCGTAGTTCCAGGTCAGCGCGGAAGACGGGGCGTGGAAGTCGACCAGGTCGGTGGTGACGGTGGCGACGTGCGCGGCCTGGGCGCCGCTCGGCGTGGACCAGGCGACGTTCAGGGAACGGCCGGAGACGGCGGACGACATCTTCGTGACGTGGCCGCTGGTCCAGGCGAGGGTGATCGCCCGGCCGTTGGCGTCGGTCACGGAGGTCAGGCCGTAGGCGCCGGAACCCAGGGACTGGGTGAAGGCGTAGACCGTGTCGTCCTTGTCGGTCAGCTGGTAGCCGCCGGTGATCGTGGTGAAGGAAGCCCACCGGCCGGTGCCCGGAGCGAAGCTGCCGTCGCTGTTCTTGCCGTAGCCGACCTGGGAACCGTCGGGATAGGTGACGTTGACGCTGGTCACCGCGCCGGACGCGCTGTACTGCTCGGTGGCGCGGGAGTCGAGGATGCTCGACCAGCCGGCGCCGAAGGCGCCCGTCCAGCGCGGGTCGCGGGAGTTGTAGTCGCGTTCGACGTCCAGGGACGGGCCGACGGTGGAGATGGAGGCGTCGGTGTCGGAGGTGGTGTAGTTGCCGATGGACGCGTCGAAGCCGTGGTCGCTGCTGTTCTGCGACAGCCCGGAGGTGATCACCGGTTGCGGCACCTGCACGGACAGCTCGTACGGATCCGCGGGTGAGTACAGATTGGTGGCCGCGTCGTACGCCTGGACCTGCCAGATGTAGTTCTTGCCCCAGGCCAGCTTCCCCGCCGGGACGGTCCAGTCACCGGTGGCGACCAGCCCCGAGTCGACGACCAGGGTGTTGTTCGCGTCGTAGACCTTGAAGCGGTACTGGTTGCTCGTGCCGCCACTGGAGTTGGCGCCGCCCGCCCACGCGGTCAGCTCCGGCGTGGTGGTGCCCACGACGGCGTTGTCGGCGGGGAACTGCTCGTACAGCTGGGGGGCGGTATTGCCGGTGTAGGTGACGATGATCCTCGGGCCGCCCGCGGGATCGTTGAAGGAGCCGAACTGCTTCCAGTGCAGGGCGTCCGTGGTGGACGCGTACACGGCGAGGCCGTAGTCGGCGGTGGTGCCGTTGAACCAGCCCTGGATGGCGGTGGTGGACAGCGGGACGTCGACCCAGTCGCCGACGGTGCGGTCGGCGGCGGTGTTGGCGCAGGCCGTGGGCACGCTCGGGGTCAGGTTGCCGATCGACGAGCCGTAGGTGGGGCCCGGGTAGCTGGTGACGCCCTCGGGCGTCCAGGACTTCGTCACCAGGGCCACATCGAAACGCTCGGGGGTGCAGGTGGCGGCCCAGGTGTCGAACAGCCGCAGGGTCGCGGCGGTGACGGTGTTGCCGCTGCCGTCCCAGGCGGTGTCCCAGTGGTTGACGAAGCTGTTCGCCGAGTGGGTGCCCGAGTCGTAGGAGCCGACCTTGACGGTCTGCTCGAAGGAGTGGTCGCCGGCGGCGCCTGACTCGGCGTAGGTCGTGGTCCAGCCGTCGGTGACGGTGGGGTCGACGGTGACCGGGAAGACGCGGTGCGCGTCGTTCAGCCAGTCGGAGTCGAGGGTCACCTTCAGCGCGTAGCCGCTCTTTTCGTGGACGAGAGAGGTGGTGACGTCATGAGTGGTGGTCGGGTCGCCGGAGCGCTGGTCGACCTTGGAGTCGTAGGCGTAGAACGGGGGGATGCGCTCGACGGTCTTTCCGGACACATCGCGCAGGACGACGGAGCCGTTCTTGTTCTGTACGGGGGTGAGGCCCTTGAGCTGGAGCGGGAAGGTCCAGGAGTTCGCCGCGACCGCGGAGTGCAGGACGATCGCTTCCTTCACACCGGTGGCGGTGGGGGCGACCTGGAGATCGGTGTCGGCGAGGACGCTGTCGTAGCTGACACGGGAGCCGTCGGCGGTGCCGGTGACCGACTGGGCACCCTGCAACTCGTAGGCGAGGGAGTGCTGGTCGTCGATGCCGAAGGAGACGAGCTTCGAGTCGTCGGCCTTGGGCGCGAAGTCGACGGCGAGGGAGTTGGCCTTCTCGTGCCAGCGGCCGTCGGGTCCCGCTCTCACGTCCACGTCGATCGGCGCCCATTTGCCCTTGACGACCTGGTAGTTGATGGGCGTGGGAGAGATGCTCCGGGTGGTGGAGCCATCGGCGTTGTCGTACACCGTGTCGGTGCGCGAGGACTTGGCCGCGTCGCGCTTGCTGGTCTTGGCATTGAAGCCTCTGCCGCCCTGGCTCTTGCCGGGCTTCACGGCAGCCTGGTGCGGGTGGTAAGCGGCGAGCTCACCCTTGGCCTTGCCCGGCTTGCGGCCCGCGCCGCGGTGCGCCTGGGTGGCCTTGGCTGAGACCTGGTGCCGCTTGCCCGCAGCGGTGCCCGACTGTTGACCGGGCAGCCTGCCCCAATGCGGGTCCTTCAGCCAGGAGGTGACGGAGGAGAGCCTCGGCAGCGAGAGGTCCACCGACCCCAACTCGACGCCGTCCGCCATGGCCTGCTGAGTCGTCAGCATCAGGGCGAGTGCGGCCAGAAGGAGCACCGCGACGCTACGGCGCCCTCGGTGGGCCCCGCGAGCGGGACGGACGCGGCGGAACAACCGAACGCGCACAGCTGCGACTCCAACAGTCAGTCAGGAACGACACAGAAAGCGCGCTGATCTTGCCGGTTGTGAATATGACATGGACAGGTAAGAAGACTGATCTTGCATTGGCCTTGACCAGTCCTCGACAAACCTGCCCGGGTTGACCGCGTGCGCCCGTTTACGACTTGTGAACTCCTTTGCCAACAAGCGGAGTTCTTGACTCGGAGTCTTGATCGTCCGGTGGACGGCCGGGGGGATAACTGGAGCGAGACGCTCCTGCGTCCATGCGTTCACTTGACGGCGGGCAGGGCTACACAGCCGTCCAGTCGTACGAGCCGCAGCCCTTGGCTCCTGTTGGCATCCATGGCAGTACGGCCGCCGGGGCCACCCGGGACTGCCGTCCGCGCCAGGTGCCTGTCACCGCCTGAGTCTCGCGTGCGGCGACCGCGTCGCCGTTGCCTCAGCCGCCGCAGAGACTGAGCATCATCTGCTTGTCGGCCGCCGTCACGGGAAGGTCGTACTTCAGCGACACCTGGGCGAAGCGCACCGAATAGGAGCAGTGGATCTGCTTGTTCGGGGGCAGCCAGCTGGCGGGGCCGGAGTCGCTCTTGGCGCCGTTGGTGGGGCCGTCCACCGGGATCAGGTTGAGCGGGTCGTTGGCGATGTCCTCGCGCTTGTCCTTCGTCCAGCGCGAGGCGCCCATCTGCCAGTCGTAGGAGAGCGGCATCACGTGGTCTATCTGCACCTTCGTGGCGCGGGACTTGGTCCACTCGATCGTCTTGCCGGTGTACGGATCGTGCAGCGTCATGGAGGTGACGACACAGTTGGAGCCCGCCCGGAAGCGGACCTGCTCCCCGTCACGCTTCAGAAGGTCGTTCCTCGAGTCGCAGCCGTTGTGGGCGAAGGGAATGCCGCCGGGGGCCGAGTCCATCCAGGCATAGCCGAACTTGTCCCGCTCATAGCCCGTCTTGGGGCCGCGTCCCTTCGTGGCCACCTTCTGGATCAGCGCTCGCGCCTTCGCCTGGTCCGCCGACGAGGTGATCGCCGCCAGCCCTGGTTTCGTGCCGTCGGGGTTGTCCAAGGGGCTCACCGCGCGACCGTTCGCCGCCGGGACACCGGAGCCCGAAGGGGCGCCTTCGACGGGGAAGTCGGTGCCGTTGCAGCCGGTGAGCAGCAGCCCGGTGCCGAGCAGGGCGGTGGACGCCACAAGGATGCGCCGGGCTCCGCCGATGTGCCTCACATACCTGTCGGAACGCATGGCGCGCCGCCCTCCCCTTGCTCTTACCGCTCATCATCCGAACCGGCCCCCGCAGGCGCGGCTGCCCTGATCACACGGTAGCCGCCGGGAGGTCATGGACATACCACTGCCCGACGCTCGGCGGATGCACACCGGGCGCGTGCGGCGGCAAGGCAGGTGCCTTCGGCGGCGGCCCCTCCCGTTTCGACCCGAACAGTCCGGGGCCTACGACCCCAGGATCGTCGTCAGGAACTCTCCGACCCAGCCCAGCAGTTCCCGTCCGACCAGTGGCTTGCCGCCCACCTTCGCGGTCTTGGGGCGGGGCACCAGGACCTGGTGGAGTGCCGGCTTGATGACGGTGCCCGGGTAGAGCCGCTTGAGCCGCAGCTCCTGGGATTCCCTCAGCTCCACCGGGGCGAAGCGGATGTTGTTGCCCTGCAGGACGGTCTCGCCGACGCCGCACGCGCGGGCGAGCATGCGCAGGCCCGCCACGAGGAGGAGGTTCTCGACGGGCTCCGGCAGCTTGCCGTAGCGGTCGGCGAGTTCCTCGCGGACGGACCTGATGTCCTCCTCCGAGTTCGCGGAGGCGATCGCGCGGTAGGCCTGCAGACGCAGCCGCTCGCCGGGCGCGTAGTCGTGCGGGACGTGAGCGTCGACGGGCAGCTCGATCTTGACCTCGAGCGGGGGCTCCTCCTCCACGCCGCCCTCGAGCGACGCGCGGTAGTCGGCGACCGCCTCGCCGACCATCCGTACGTACAGGTCGAAGCCGACGCCCGCGATGTGACCCGACTGTTCGCCGCCGAGCAGGTTGCCCGCGCCGCGGATCTCCAGGTCCTTCATCGCCACGTACATGCCCGCGCCCATCTCCGTGTGCTGGGCGATGGTCGCCAGGCGTTCGTGGGCCGTCTCGGTGAGCGGCTTCTCCGGCGGGTACAGGAAGTAGGCGTAGCCGCGTTCTCGGCTCCGGCCGACGCGGCCGCGCAGCTGGTGCAGCTGGGAGAGGCCGAAGTTGTCGCCTCGCTCCACGATCAGCGTGTTCGCGTTCGAGATGTCGATGCCCGATTCCACGATCGTCGTGGAGACGAGGACGTCGTACTTCTTCTCCCAGAAGTCGACGACCACCTGTTCCAGCGTCTGCTCCGACATCTGGCCGTGGGCGGTGGCGATGCGCGCCTCCGGGACGATCTCGCGCAGGCGGGCCGCGGCCCGGTCGATCGACTCCACTCGGTTGTGGATGTAGAAGACCTGGCCCTCGCGCAGCAGTTCGCGGCGGATGGCGGCGCCGATCTGCTTCTCCTCGTACGGCCCGACGAAGGTGAGCACCGGGTGGCGCTCCTCCGGCGGGGTGGTGATCGTGGACATCTCGCGGATGCCCGTCACCGCCATCTCCAGGGTCCTGGGGATCGGGGTCGCGGACATGGTCAGCACGTCGACGTTGGCGCGCAGCTTCTTCAGCTGCTCCTTGTGCTCGACGCCGAAGCGCTGCTCCTCGTCGACGATGACCAGGCCCAGGTCCTTGAACTTGGTCTCCGAGGAGAACAGCCGGTGGGTGCCGATGACGAGGTCCACCGCGCCGTCCTTGAGGCCCTCGAGGACCGCTTTCGCCTCCGTGTCCGTCTGGAAGCGGGACAGCGCCCGCACGTTCACCGGGAACTGGGAGTAGCGCTCGGAGAACGTGCCGAAGTGCTGCTGCACCAGCAGCGTGGTGGGCACGAGGACGGCGACCTGCTTGCCGTCCTGCACCGCCTTGAACGCGGCGCGGACCGCGATCTCCGTCTTGCCGTAGCCCACGTCGCCGCAGATCAGCCGGTCCATCGGGACCGACTTCTCCATGTCCTCCTTGACCTCGGCGATCGTGGTCAGCTGGTCCGGGGTCTCCGCGTACGGGAACGCGTCCTCCAGCTCGCGCTGCCACGGCGTGTCGGGGCCGAAGGCGTGGCCTGGCGCGGCCATGCGCGCGCTGTACAGCTTGATCAGGTCGGCGGCGATCTCCTTGACCGCCTTCTTCGCGCGCGCCTTCGTCTTCGTCCAGTCGGCGCCGCCCAGGCGGTGCAGGGTCGGGGCCTCCCCGCCGACGTACTTGGTGATCTGCTCCAGCTGGTCGGTCGGGATGTAGAGGCGGTCGCCAGGCTGGCCGCGCTTGGCCGGGGCGTACTCGACCACCAGGTACTCGCGGGTGGCGCCCTGTACGGTCCGCTGCACCATCTCGATGTAGCGGCCCACGCCGTGCTGCTCGTGGACGATGTAGTCGCCCGGTTCCAGGGTCAGCGGGTCGATCGTCTTGCGGCGGCGGGCCGGCATCCGGGCGCCCTCGCGGCCGGCCGCCTTCTGGCCGGAGAGGTCGGTCTCGGTGAGCACGGCGAGCTTGAGTGCCGGGTCCACGAAGCCGTAGTCGATGGAGCCGCACGCGACGTGCACGACCGACGGGGAGATCTGTCCGAGGTCGATGTCCAGGCGTGCCGCGACGCCCTCGCCGCCCAGCACCTCGACGGTGCGGGAGGCCGGCCCGTGCCCCTCCGTCACGAACACGGTGCGCCAGCCGTCGGCGAGCCAGCCCTTGGTGTCGGCGAGTGCCTTCGCGGTGTCGCCACGGTAGGTCTCCGGGGCGTGCATGCCGAGCTTGAGGGTGTCCCCGTCCAGGGCGTCCAGTGCGTCGCCGGCCGCGAACGGCGACACCGACCACCACAGCATGCCCAGCTCGCGGGCCCGCTCCCGGACGTCCGCGATGGACCACAGGGAGGCCGCGCCGACGTCGATCGGCGCTTCGCCACCGCCGGCCGTGGCAGCCCAGGACGCCTGCAGGAACTCCTGGCTGGTCGCCACCAGGTCCCCGGCCCGTGTCCGCACCCGCTCCGGGTCGCACACGACGGCCATCGCGCCCGCGGGCAGGACGTCGAGGAGCAACTCCATGTCGTCGACGAGCACGGGGGCCAGCGACTCCATGCCCTCGACCGCGATGCCCTCGGCGATCTTGCCGAGCAGCTCGCCCAACTCGGGGTGTGCCTCGGCGAGGGCGGCGGCCCGCCGTCGTACGTCGTCGGTGAGCAGCAGCTCACGGCACGGGGGCGCCCACAGGCCGTGCTCGGCGACCTCCAGGGAGCGCTGGTCGGCGACCTTGAAGTAGCGGATCTCCTCGACGTCGTCGCCCCAGAACTCGATGCGCAGGGGGTGTTCCTCGGTGGGCGGGAAGACGTCCAGGATGCCGCCGCGCACCGCGAACTCGCCGCGTTTCTCCACCAGTTCGACCCGGGAGTACGCGGCCGCGGCCAGGGCGTCCACGACATCTTCCAGATCGGCCTGCTGACCGGTGCGCAGGGCGACCGGTTCGAGGTCGCCGAGGCCCTTGACCTGGGGCTGGAGCACGGAGCGCACGGGGGCGACGACGACGGAGACCGGGCCGGTCTCCGGGTCGTCCTGTCTCGGGTGGGCGAGGCGTCTGAGGACGGCGAGACGGCGGCCGACGGTGTCGCTGCGGGGGCTGAGCCGCTCGTGCGGGAGGGTCTCCCACGACGGGTACTCCACGACGCCGTCGGGCGGCAGCAGGGAGCGCAGAGCGGCGGCGAGGTCCTCGGCCTCACGCCCCGTCGCGGTCACGGCCAGTACCGGCCTGCCCGCGTCCCGGGCCAGCGCGGCCACGGCGAAGGGACGGGCCGCCGGAGGGCCGACCAGGTCCACGTGCATCCGGTTGCCGTCGGAGGCGGCCTTGACCGCTTCCGCGAGTGCGGCGTCCTTGACGACGGCGTCGAGCAGACCGTGCAGGCTCATGAAGGGCAATCCCGTCCCGGGTGGGCAACACGAACACCCGGCCTCGCAGTTTTCGGGGGGCCGGGGGTGTCCAGCGTACGACGCCCGGATCGTCGGCGCCGTGGCTGTGGACAACCCGGCGCGGGGGCGTCCGGCGCCGGACTCGTCCATAATCCCCCACCCCGGCCACCGGTTCGACGCGGACGAGGCCGGGCCCGGTGGCATTCCCACCGGGCCCGGCCTCGTCCCCCGTACTCCCCGCCGGGTGGCTACTCGGTCGCGATCGCGTTCAGTACGTTCATCCGGCCCGCCCTGAAGGCCGGGATCAGCGCCGCGAACAGGCCCACGAACGCCGAGCCGATGAAGACCGCGATGATGGTGCCCCACGGGATCTCGAGCACCTTCAGCCCCTCCAGGGCCAGGAGCTTCTGGGCCGTGGCACCCCAGCCCATGCCCAGGCCGAGACCGAGCAGGGCGCCGAAGAGGGCGATCACGACGGACTCCAGGCGGATCATCCTGCGCAGCTGGCGGCGTGAGAGACCGATCGCCCGCATCAGTCCGATCTCGCGGGTGCGCTCCACCACCGACAGGGCCAGGGTGTTCACGACACCGAGGATCGCGACGATGATCGCCAGTGCCAGCAGACCGTAGATCATGTTCAGCAGCTGGGCGATCTGGTCCTTCAGTGCCTGCTTGTAGTCGGTCTGGTCCCGGACCGTGTACTGCGGATAGTCGTGCAGTGCCGACTTCAGCGACTTGTAGGCGGCCGTCTCCTGGCCGTCCTTGGCCGTGGCGAAGACCAGGACGTCCAGCGGCATCGTGTCGGCCGGCACGTACTTCGCGACGGTCGCGATGGAGGCGTACATCGCGCCCTTGTCGATCACCACGTCGTCGCTGGTGATCGCGCGGACCGTCAGGCTCGCCGTCCTGCCGTCCTTGAAGTCGGCCTTCACCGTGGACCCGATCTTGATGTCGTGCTTCTTGGCGAAACCCTCGAAGACGGACATCGAGTCCGGCCGGTAGGCGTCCGCCAGGTTCCCCGCGACCGTCTTGGTGCGCAGGTCCTGTGCGTACGTCGGGTCGGCGGCGTTGACCGTCTCGTTCTTGGACGTGCTTCCGTCGGGCGTGGTCAGCGCGGCGTCCAGCACCTTGTACTCGGTGACCCGCTCGAGACCGGGCGTCGACTTCACCGCCTTGACCGCCTGCGGAGTGATCAGCTGGCCGCCGTCGTTCTGCACGATGAAGTCCGTGCCGACGGTCTTGTCCAACTGCTCGGTCGCGGAGGCCACCATCGAGGAGCCGACCACCGACAGGCATGCCACCAGCGCGAGGCCGATCATCAGGGCGGCGCCCGTCGCACCTGTACGGCGCGGGTTGCGCAGCGCGTTGCGCTCGGCCATCCGCCCGACCGGGCCGAAGATCCGCAGGACGACCGCACCGAGCGCCCGGACCACACCGCCGGCGAGCAGCGGGCCGATGGTGACGAAGCCGAGCAGGGTGAGGACCACGCCGAGACCGAGCCACAGCGAGCCGTCCGTCGCCTTGTCCGCGGCCGCGGCCAGGTAGAGGCAGTAGGCGCCGGCGCCGGTGAAGAGCAGGCCGACCAGGGCGCGGACGAGGCCCGCCTTCGCGTCGGCCGGGGCGCCCACGTCGCGCAGGGCGGCCATCGGCGAGACCTTGCCGGCGCGCCGGGCGGGCAGGTAGGCGGACAGGACCGTGACGATCACACCGAGGGCGAGCCCGACCACCGGGGTCGTCCAGGCGACGGTGAGGTCGTCGGTGGACAGATGCATGCCCATCGAGCCCATGAGCTTCATCAGCCCGACCGCGATGCCGACGCCCGCGCCGACGCCGAGCACGGAGCCGAACACGCCGAGGAGCGTCGCCTCGGCCAGCACCGAGCGGTTGACCTGCTTGCGGGAGGAGCCGATGGCGCGCAGCAGCCCGATCTCCCGCGTCCGCTGGGCGACCAGCATGGAGAAGGTGTTGATGATCAGGAAGATGCCGACGAGGAAGGCGATCCCGGCGAAGCCGAGCATCGCGTACTTCATCACGCTCAGGAAGCCCTCGACGTCCTTCTGGTTGGCGTCGGCGGTCTCCTTGGCGGTCTGCACCTTGTAGGCGCCGCCGACGGCGGCCGCCACGTTCTTCTTCAGCTGTTCGTCGCTGACACCCTTGTCCGCGGTGACGTTGACGTTCGTGTACACGCCGGTCTTGCCCACGAGCGCCTGCTGGGCGGTCCTGGTGTCCAGGTAGAAGATCGCGGCACCGGGGTTGGTGACGGTGAAGGTGGCGATCCCGGAGATCTTCGCGGTGTGCGTGCCGACCGCGCTGATCACACCGATCTCGTCACCGATTTTCAGATGGTGCTTGTCGGCGGTGTCGGCGTCGACCATGACCTGGGACGAGCCCTCGGGCGCCGCACCGGAGGTGATCTTCATGGTGCGGGCGTCGTTGCCGTTCCAGCTGCCCACGATGGTGGGCGCGCCGCTCTTGGGGGAGAGGTTGTCCTTGGCGGCGTCGACGACGGTCACCGAGGTGGAGAACACCGTCCCCTCGGCCGACTTCACGCCCTGCACCTTGCGCACCTCGGCGAGCACGGAGGCCGGCATCGTGGGCGGTCTGCCGTTCCCGGAGGTGGTCTCCCCGCTGTCCGAGGCGCCCTTCCCGCTGACCGACACATCCGAGGTGGTGGCCGCGAAGAGCTTGTCGAACGTCGTGTTCATCGTGTCGGTGAAGACGAGCGTGCCGCACACGAACGCCACCGACAGCAGGACCGCGACGGCCGACAGGGCCATCCGTCCCTTGTGCGCGAAGAAGTTGCGCATCGAGGTCTTCAGGACGGTCATGACGTGCGCCCCCGGGCGTCGAAGTCCTTCATGCGGTCGAGGACCGCGTCCGCGGTCGGCTTGAGCATCTCGTCGACGATCCGGCCGTCGGCCAGGTACAGCACGCGATCGGCGTACGAGGCGGCGACCGGGTCGTGGGTGACGATCACGATGGTCTGGCCGAGGTCGTCGACGGAGCGGCGCAGGAAGCCCAGGATCTCGGCGCCGGCCCGCGAGTCGAGGTTTCCGGTCGGCTCGTCACCGAAGATGATCTCCGGGCGGGCGGCCAGGGCGCGGGCCACGGCGACGCGCTGCTGCTGGCCGCCGGAGAGCTGGGTGGGCCGGTGCTTGAGCCGGTCGGCCAGGCCCACGGTCTCCACCACCCGGTCCAGCCACGCGCGGTCCGGCTTGCGGCCCGCGATGTCCATGGGCAGCGTGATGTTCTCGATCGCGTTCAGTGTCGGCAGCAGGTTGAACGCCTGGAAGATGAACCCGATCCGGTCCCGGCGCAGCTGCGTGAGCTTCTTGTCCTTCAGGCGGGTGATCTCCGTCTCGTCGAGGAAGATCTGACCACTCGTCACGGTGTCCAGCCCGGCGAGGCAGTGCATCAGCGTGGACTTGCCGGACCCCGAGGGGCCCATGATCGCGGTGAACTGGCCGCGGGCGATGTCCACGTCGACGTGGTCGAGGGCGACGACACGGGTCTCGCCGGACCCGTACGCCTTGACGACCTGCCGCGCTCGCGCGGCAACGGCCGTACGCCCTCCAGTGCCCCCGTGCCTGGGAATGGTCACGGCCGATGTCATGTCAAATCTCCTATGTCGGTTCGACGGCGGGCGCAGTGGTCCCGCGTCACGTCGGTGAGTGCTTGGCTGCGTCGGTAAGTCTGGTGCCCGAAGGGGTTCCGGGGCGCTGGTGCCGGGCCCCGTATTCCGCTGGGGAAAACCCCACCCCGTGCGGTGCCGCCGGCACGACCCCCGTGCGTCCCGGCCGCTCCCCAGCGTCGTAAAGCCAGGTTAAGGACGGCCCGGTCCGCTCTCGTCCTCCGTCCGGACGAACCCTCCCCGACCCCTGGTACGGAGCAACCCCTAGGGGCAGTCCACCGGAGGGTGGACCCCTTCTCAGGGTCGGCTCCACCCCCCGGCGCAGCCAGGTTCCACCCTGCCGTCGCGTGAGGGTCAAGCCGCTCGCCGCGTACGGACCGGCTCGTCCGACGGTCCCGGGGTCGGAGCCGCTCCCTCCGTCGCATCAGGGTCGCCCTCCCGCCGCGCCGCAGCCGATGGGAAACTTGCGTGCAGCGGACAAATGCAACGGGAGGACATCCGGTGGGCGACACCAGACATGCGACGCGCCAAGCGGTACAGCACACCGGATCCAGGACCCGCGGCGCCGTCGTCGCCGCACTGATGCTCGCCATGGCGCTGGCCGCACTGGACTCCACGGTCGTGTCGACCGCGGTGCCGCAGATCGTCGGCGACCTCGGCGGCTTCTCCGTCTTCTCCTGGCTCTTCTCCGGCTATCTGCTGGCCGTCACGGTGACCCTGCCCGTGTACGGCAAGCTCTCCGACACCTTCGGCCGCAAGCCGGTCCTGATCGCGGGCGCGGCCGTGTTCCTGCTCGGCTCGCTGCTGTGCGCGCTCGCCTGGAACATGGGGGCGCTGATCGCGTTCCGCATCGTGCAGGGCCTGGGCGGCGGCGCGCTCCAGGGCACGGTGCAGACACTCGCCGCCGACCTCTACCCGCTGAAGGAGCGGCCGAAGATCCAGTCGAAACTGTCCACGGTGTGGGCGGTGTCGGCGATCGCGGGTCCGGCGGTCGGCGGGGTGCTCGCCGCCTACGCGGACTGGCGGTGGATCTTCCTGGTCAACCTGCCGATCGGGGCCGTCGCGCTGTGGCTGATCGTGCGTCATCTGCACGAGCCGTACCGGGAGCGGGGCCCCCGTCCCCGTATCGACTGGGCGGGCGCGCTCGCGATCTTCGCCTGCGGGGGCGTCCTGCTGACCGCGCTGGTGCAGGGCGGGGTGGCCTGGGCCTGGCTGTCGGCACCCTCGCTGGCCCTCTTCGCCGCGGGACTCGCGCTGGTCGCGGTGGTGGTGGCGGTCGAGCGCCGGGCGGCGGAGCCGGTCATCCCCGGCTGGGTCTGGCGGCGCCGTACGATCGCCGCGGTCAACCTGGCCCTGGGCGCGCTGGGGCTGCTGATGGTGGCCCCGTCGGTCTTCCTTCCGACGTACGCCCAGGCGGTCCTCGGTCTCGGCCCGGTCGCCGCCGGGTTCGTGCTGTCCGTATGGACGTTGAGCTGGCCGGTGTCGGCCGCGCTCAGCCAGCATGTGTACCGGCGCATCGGCTTCCGCGACACGGCGCTGCTCGGCATCGGCACGGGGGCGCTGATCCTGCTGGCGTTCCCGTTCCTGCCGTATCCGGGCGCGGCATGGCAGCCGACCCTCTTGATGCTGGTGCTGGGCGGCGCGCTCGGCCTGTTCCAGCTGCCGCTCATCGTCGGTGTCCAGTCGACGGTGGGCTGGGCCGAGCGCGGTACGACGACGGCCTCCGTCCTCTTCTGCCGCCAGACCGGCCAGACCCTGGGTGCGGCCCTGTTCGGTGCGGTGGCCAACGGCGTCCTGTCCGCACACCTGGGCGGGGCGGGCGGCCTGGACTCGATCACGAGGGGCCTCGACACAGGGCCCGCTCCCGAGGCGACGCGGCGGGCGATCGCGTCCGCCGTGCACGCCGTCTACCTGGGCGCGTCCTTCGCGGCCGCACTCGCCTTCCTGGCCCTGCTGTGCGTGGCACCGCGCCGCTTCCCTGTGTTGAACGCTCCGGGCGAGTGACCGAGGTCCGCCCGGGCCCCGAGCGGGGGGCACGCCGGGCGCCAGGCCATGCCGTCACCGCGCCTGCCCGGCGGCCAACTCCCGTACGTGCCGCACGATCGCACTGCCCGGCGGCGCCGCAAGGTGCTTAAGGCCCGTCGATCGCGCTGCCCGACGGTGACGCAGGCGCTTCAGGCCCGTGTTGAACGCTCCGGGCGAGTGACCGAGGTCCGCCCGGGCCCCGAGCGGGGGCACGCCGGGCGCCAGGCCATGCCGTCACCACGCCTGCCCGGCGGCCAACTCCCGTACGTGCCGCACGATCGCGCTGCCGGGCCGTGTCGCAAGGCGCTTCAGGCGTCGCCGTCGGCGCCGGGAGCCGGCCGCACGGTCCGGCGAGACGTTCAAGGTTGAAGTAAACGCGGGTAACGACACAGGTCGGTGAAGTAAGCGCATACCGACCGCTCAGTTTGGTGAAAAGCCCGCACGGCCCGGAACGCCACGGGTAGCGTGCGCGTCGCCACCCCCCCGCTCCCTGCGGTCCGCCGCCACGGACCCGAGCCGGCAAGGAGATACGGGATGCCCGATGCATTTCTGCCGTCGTACTCGTCGCCCGAGCACATACCGCCGAACTCCTCCTCACCGCACCACTCGTCACCGTCGTACCCGACCTATCCCTGGCAGCCGCCGCCCGACGGGCCGGGCCGGAGGCGGATGCCACGCCACCAGCCGCTCGGGCGCCACAGCGATCTGCGCGTTCTGCGCACCGCCTACCGCCGGCTGCGGCGCGTGGCCACGCTCACCGCGCTGGGCTACTTCACGCTCTTCCTGGTGCTTTCGGCGTTCACGCCGACCTTCATGGCGAGGCCGGTCTCCGGCGGTCTCACCGTGGGTCTGCTGCTGGGCCTGCTCCAGGTCCCCGTCACCTGTCTCGCGATCGCCGTGTACGAGTACACGGCCCGCCGCACCGTCGACCCGATCGCCGACCGCATCCGCAGACAGTCCGTGCTCGACGCCAGGCGGGAGGCCGCGCGATGACCGCCGCGAGCGCGGTCGGCGGGCTCACCGGATTCAGCAGTTCGGCGCAGACCATGTCGCTCGTGGCGTTCACCTCCGTCGCCACCATCACGCTCCTGCTGTGCGTGATGACCGGACCTGACCGCGACGACCTCGACGCGTTCTACACCGGCTACGGCTCCCTGTCCCCGATGAGCAACGGCCTCGCCATCGCCGGGGACTACATCTCCGCCGCCACCGTGCTCAGCACCAGCGGGATCATCGCGCTCACCGGGTACGACGGTGTCGTCCTCGCTCTGAGCACGGTCCTGTCGCTGATGCTGCTGATGTTCCTGCTGGCCGAACCCCTGCGCAACGCCGGCCGGTTCACCATGGGCGACGCCCTCGCACGGCGCATGCCCGGGCGTGCGGTCCGCATGACCGCGTGCATCGTGACCATCGCCGCGCTGCTGCCGATGATGCTCGTCCAACTCGCCGGGGCCGGGGACCTGCTGGCCTTCATCCTCGGCTTCTCCGGCGACTCCCTGAAGACGGGCTGCGTCATCGGTCTCGGCACCCTGATGATCAGCTATGCGGCGATCGGCGGCATGAAGGGCACCGCCCTCATCCAGATCCTGAAGATCGTGATGCTGCTCGGCTCCGGCGCGGCCGTCGCCGCGCTCATCCTGTACCGCTTCGGCTGGGACCCCGGCGCGCTGCTCCAGGCCGCCGCGCAGAACAGCGGCGCCGGGAACGCCTTCCTGCACTCGGGCCTGGAGTTCGCGGGCGGCCCGGCCCCGCGCCTCGACATGATCACCTCCGAGCTGACGGTGGTGCTCGGCGGCGCCTGCCTGCCGCACATCACCATGCGCATGTACACCGCCAACAGCGCCCGGCAAGTGCGCCGCTCGCTGTCCTGGGCGGTGCCGTCGGTGACCTTGTTCGTCCCCGTCATCGCGGTCGTCGGGTTCGGCGCAACGGCCCTGATCGGGCGGGAGACCATCGCGGCCGCCGACCCGCAGGGCCGCACGGCCTATCTGCTGGGCTCCCGGGCGGCGTTCGGGCCGGACCTGTCGGCCGCCGCGACGCTGCTGTTCACCGCGGTGACGACGGCGATCTTCCTCACCCTGCTGGCGTCCGTGGCCGGAATGATCCTCGCCTGCGCCAACTCCCTCGCCCACGACGTGTTCGCCTCCCACGTACGGGACCTGGCACCGCGTCGCGAGATGACCGTGGCGCGGCTGTCGGCGCTGGCGGTGGGCGCCGTGGCGATCCTGCTCGCCACCCTCGTCCAGCATCTCAGCCTTCAGCCGCTGGTGACACTGTCGTTCTGCATCGGGGCGTCCGCGATCGCGCCGGCGCTCGTGTACACCCTCTTCTGGCGCCGCTACACCCGAACCGGCCTGCTGTGGACGCTGATCGGCGGCACGGTGGCCACACTCGTCCTGATGACCGGCACCAACCTGGTCTCCGGCACCCCCGGCGCGGCCTTCCCGGAGGCGGACTTCAACTGGTTCCCGTTCACCACCACCGGTCTCGTCTCCGTCCCTCTGGGCTTCGCCTTCGGCTGGCTCGGCACGATCGCCTCCGGCCGCCGCCAGGCCGCGGAACAGCGCCGGCAGTACGAGGCGGTGGAGGGATGGATCCTCGCGGGCGCGGTGCGAAGAAGCGGCTGACGAAGGGGCGCCGCGGACGGCCGGGGCCGCCTACTCCGCGGCGGCCCGGCCCATCAGCATGGCGAGGCTGTTGCGCACATGGTCCATCTGGGCCTGCACACAGTCCCATTGCTCGCCGTGCTCCCGCAGCACCCGTTCCGTCTCCCCGGCGATGCGCTCCTCCGTCAGACGCGCATCGGCGATCAACTCGGCGGCGCGCGCCTGGGCGTCCCGCTGGAGGTGCCTGGTCACCTCCTCGGTCTCGGCCAGCGCCCGCTTCGCCTCCGACAGGGAAGCCTCCGCGCGCGCCACCCGCTCCGCCTCCGACGCCTCGACCGCGGCGGCCCGCACCTCCGCGGCGCGCTCCTCGCCCTCCAGGCGCTCGGCGTGCTCCCGCTTCTGCTCGGTGAGGAGCGTCTCGGTGCGCTGCCGTACCTCGCGCAGCGCGGCCAGCGCCTCGCCGCGCCCCTCCTTCACCTCGCGCCGCGCCGCGATCCGTACATCGTCGGCCTCGGCCCGGGCGGCCAGCAGCCGGGTGCGGATCCTCTCCTCGGCCTCGGCGCGCACCGCGTCCGCGCTCGCCTGCGCGGTCTCCCGCAGCTGCCGGGCGGCGTCCTCCGCCGCGTCGACCAGGGCCTGCGTCTCCTGGCGCGTCTCCTCCCTGAGCGTGGCGGCCTGCTCCTGCGCCATGTCGAACAGCTGCCGGGCCCGATCGCCGAGGGCCTCGTACGTCTGGGGGCCCAGTTGCGCCACCGTCTCGCGCAGCCGCTCCAGATCGCCCTCCATCTCCTTGGCCAGCACGGTGAGCCGGGCGGCTCGCTCCCAGGCGGCGTCGCGGTCCCGCGCGAGGGCCGCGGCGTACGCGTCGACCTGATCGGGACGGTAGCCGCGCCGCACGGGCAAGAAGCCGCGCGGCGACCCCGATGTGCTGCTCATGGATCCCCTCTCCGCCTGACCCACACCGGTCGATCATGTGCGCACATCTTGATGGATCACGCAGAAGTGTTCATAACGCGACACTCCCCATGCAAGCAACGGATAACGCTGAAGAGCACCTGAAAAAGGGGCTGGGCCCGATCGCTCGTGCGACCGGGCCCAGCCCCATGGCGTTGCGTCAGGAACGGGTCACAGCAATCCGTCCCACATCTGCTCCAGCAGCACCGACCACCAGCTCTCCGGCGAACCGAGCGCCGCCGGGTCCAGCGAGGCGAGCTGCGCCTGGAAGTCGACGGTCCAGCGGCCCGCCTGCTCCTGGTTGAGCCCGAACCGAAGCCGCCACATCCGGCCCAGCAGCGCCAGACAGCGCGCGAACTCCGGCAGACCGCTGTTCACGAACTGCGGTGGCACCGAAACACCGCCGGCACCCGCTTCCACGGGCACCGCGACGATGTTCGCCGTGCCGTACTGCACACAGATCGCCTTGCCGAAGTCACTGCCCATCACCAGATACGAGCCCGCGTCCTGGGCGGGCTGCACTCCGCGCTCCTGCGCCAGCTCCGCCAGCGTGGGCACCGGACGGCCCGGCTGGGCCTGCGCCCAGAAGAACGGGCCCATGTCGAACGGCAGTCCGGCCACCACCAGGGTGTGCGCAACGATCGGCGGCACACCCTGCCGGGAGACCGCGGCCTGGTCGAACCTGAAGATCCCAGGACCGAACGCACCGGCAAGCTCCTGCGCGATGCCCTCCGGCGGGATCGGCGGCGTCGGCTGCAACGGGGGCAGCGGCGCGCGCACCGGACCCGGGCGCGCCGGACCGTCCGCCACCTGGTGCAACTCACCCTGATGTGCGAGCAGTTGCTGCATGCCCTGCTGACGCGAGGCATGGTCGGTGCCGTACGGGGCGATGCTGGTGATCCGGGCCTGCGGCCAGTTCTCCCGGATCATCCGGGCGCAGTACGCACCCGGCAGCTCGCACGACTCCAGCTCCGTGTGCAACTCCAGCACCTGGTTCGGCGGCACGTTCATCGCCCGCAGCTCGTGGAAGATCTGCCACTCCGGGTGCGGGGTGCCCGGCGCCGAACGCCGGATCACCTGCTGCTCGGAACCGTCTTGGGCGCGGTAGCGCAACACGGCCTGGTAGCCGGGGCCGACCGTCGCCTGCCCGGGAGGCGGATACCCGTACGACGGCTGCTGCCCGGGCAGCGGCTGCCCCGGCACCCCGTGGGGAGCGACGGGCGGCACACCCGGCACCCCCGGGGGCGGCGGAGGCGCACCGGGCGTCCCGGCCATCATGGTCTCGGCGTGATGCACGGCACCGGGAGCACCCGGAGCGGCGGGGGCACCCGGAACACCGGGCGTCGCGGGAACACCGGGAGCGCCAGGGGGCGTACCGGGCGCACCAGGAGCCCCCGGCGGCTGCGGAGCACCCGGACCGCCCGGACCGCCCGCCGGCGGCCCGGCAAACACCGTGGCGGCGTGATGCACACGGCCGGGAGGCGTACCACCGGGCTGATGCGGCGCACCCGGCGGCTGCGGCTGAGGAGGCCCCGGCTGGTGCGGGGCACCCGGAGCCCCGGGCGCTCCCGAAGTTTGAGGGGCTCCCGGCACGCCCGGCGCCTGAGCCCCACCAGGCTGAGGCGTACCCGGCGTCGCCGTGCCCTCCGGGCCGAGCTGCGAGACGAGTTGTGTGGGCACGTAGCCGCCCTGCGCGGCACCCGGCGGCGGTGCGGCGCCCGGTCGGGCCCCCGGCGTGCCCGGCACACCCGGCGGCGGGGGCAGGGGCGCACCACCGGCGCGCGCGGCCCGCGGAGGGGCCGCCTTGCTGGTCGCGGCGTCGGCGATGTCCTCGGCGTTCGGCGCGAGCCGCGGGCCGGACCCGGACGCACCGGCCGGAGGCTGCGGCGGACGGGGCGCACCGGGAACAGGTGCACCGGGACCGCCCGCAGGACCCTGCGGATAGCCGTACGAAGGAGCACCGGGAGGCGGCGGCGTTCCCGGAGCACCCGGCCCCTGCGGCGGCCCGACCGGCGAAGTCTCACCCGGCACACCACCGGGACCCTGCGGATAGCCGTACGAAGGCCCCGCCGGAGCCGGAGCACCCGGCCCCTGCGGAGCGCCCGGAACCCCCGCTCCCAGCTCGTCCACCACCGGAGCCACCGTCGTGCGGGGCAGCCGGCTGCCGCCCTCGATCAGCGCGGTCTGCGCGTGCGGCGCGGACACCGGCGGCGTATCGCCGTCGGCATCGCTCAACTGCGGCGCGGACACCGTCGCCGGCAGCGGAACCGAACGGTCCTCGCCCGCCTCGGCGTTGGTGTCCGTCCCCGTCCACGGCGTCGCCCCCGCCGGCGCACCCTGCGCCGCGTCCCTACCCCCGGCCGCAGGCCACGCCGTACCCGAGGACACCGGCTCCGCCGGGGTGGCGGCAGCTGCCGGACGCACCCCGGCACCCGCACCCTCGGACGTCCCGGACGAGGCCCCTTCACCACGGCGGCGATCCGGGATGCCCATCCTGTCCGCCGCCTCCTGGAGCCACTCCGGCGGACTCAACAGGAACGACGTCTGGTTCAGATCCACCCGCGCAGCACGCGCCGGCGACGGCTGCGGCGCCGCGTCCCGCGCCCCGTACTGCTCCTCGTACCTGCGGATCACCTCACCCACCGGCAAGGCCGGCCACAACGTGGCTTCACCACTGTCACGGGCGATCACCAGCCGCTGCGCGCCCCCGTCCGACCGCGGCCCCTCGGCGCGGTCCTCCGCCCACACCACGAAGCCCAGCTCGAACTCCCGCACCCGCACCTCACGATGCTGGTACGACGGCACATCACCGTTGATCCACTCTTCGGCGCGCTCCTGCGCCTGCGCGAACGTCACCATCGGCTCGACTCACTCCCCCACCGAAGACGCCGGCGACACCGGCACCGCACGCGCGAAACCGCCGTCCACCATCAGATTCGCCACCGTCTCCAACTCCGGCGGACTGCCCACCAACCGCGACAGGAACTGATCGAAATCGTCGCCGCACGGCAGCAACAACCGCTGCAAACGGTCCGCCGGAGGCCACGACGCATCCACGTCACGCGCGTCGTCGTACGCACAGAACCAGACCGAACCGATCCGGTCGCCCTTCACCTTCACCGCAAGCAGACCGCCCTGCACAAAACCGACGGCCAGATAATCCTTCGTCAGGTGATCACGCAGACACTTGTTCACATACACAAGGTCGTTGACCGCCGCCTCGTCACGCACCGTGAAGAACGGCTGATCCAGCAGGAGGCCCAGCTCCGGATCGAGCGCCACACCCACCGGCGCACAACCACCCGCCGCCTTCAGGAACGAACGGTAGGCACCCGGCAACCGGTACCCCAAGTCCTCCTCGACGCCCTGCACCTGCTGCTCGGTCACCGCGACCGACGACCTCGGCAACCCCAGGTGCGCCGGACGCGTCTCCTGCAACGGCCGCGTACCACGCTTGTTCTGATCGACGTTCGCCGTCGCGATCCCACCGTGATGCCGCAGCAGCGCCTTCACCTCGACCGGGACCAACTCCAGGCGCCGCGACCCCCGAACGTGATGCCACGTCCAGCCGTGCGGCGTCGCCACCGCCGGAATCGAGTCCCACAGATCGTGCCCCGACACCGCCAGCGCCGCGTTCGCGGACACGAAATCCGTCAGCCGCAACTCATCCACACCGAAACCCTCCGGAGGCTCGGCGATCTCCGCGGCCGCACGGGCGTACGGCGAGAAATCCGGGTAGCCGTGCTCATCGACACGCACCCCTCCCGGGTGACGAGCAGCCCTCACCGGATCCGGAAAGTGCACCACCTGCCCGGCATAAGCCGCGTTCGGCGGCGCGACCTGTCCCCCGGCCTGGCCGCCGGGTGGTACTCCCAGCCCGAGCCGACCTGTCGTCATGACGATTGCCCCCTGCGGCGCTCTGTCCGGCCTCTATGGCCCTGTGGATCGCGGATGTCCACAGCCTAAGCGCTACGACGACACAGGTCACCGGCCTCAGGTCCGCCACCCACCGACCCCCGGCCACCCCGTGACCAGCCGTCACCCCGCCGTGACGCTACGACCAAACCCTGGCGTGTCGCAGCGCCCCAGCTTCCGCATCAGCGAGGGCATTTGGCAGTCTGTGTCCACCCAGGGGGGATGCAAGGGAGGGGAAGACGATCATGACAGCGACGCAAACAGGCACTTCGGGAGATCCACGCATCGGCTGGAGGGCCACCGAGGCCACCCCCGCCCCCACCCTCCGCCACCGCCGCGACGGCATACTCCCCACCGTCGCCGCCGCCCTCTCCGTCTGCGGCACCACTCTCACCGGCACCGCCGGACGCGGCGACCAGCCCCCGATCCTGCACCCACTCGTACAGGACTTCCTCGATACCCTCACGAGCGGCCAGCGCGACCGCTTCACCGGGCGCTGCGCCGAAGCGATCCTCATCTCCCGGCACATCGCCGCCGCCGACGCCGCCCGCAGCAAACGCGCCGCCCGCAAACCCATGACCAACGGCGAAGCCCGCAAAGCCCTCAAACAGGCCAAGCTCACCACCCGCCGCATCCGCGAGGACGGCGACCCCCTCCACGGCAGTTTCGCCACCCCCTGCCACGCCTGCACCGCACTCAGCGACCACTTCGGCGTACGCATCGTCGACCCCACCGCACAGGACTGACCCCACAGCACCCACCGCAGACCGCACCACCACCCGCGCCGACCACGGCACACGACGAACGAAGGGCAGATGCACACCGACCGCACCTCGACCACACGCTTCCCCGTCCCCGTCGACGCCGCACTCCGCGCCGCCGGCTGGCAACCGGGCCGCTGGGACATAAAGCAAGCCGAGATCTGGGCCGACACCCTCCGCAGCCACGAATCCCCCGCAGGCCACCGCCACGCGGTCTTCCCCGCAGCCGTCGAGGCCTGGGCGGAATTCGGCGCCCTGCACATCACCGCACAGGGCCCCGGCCGCGGCCTCGCCCCCGCAGCCCTCCATCTGGACCCCCTGCACGGCCTCCACATGGCCCGCACCCTCGGCGACCTCGGCCGCGCCCTCGACACCGAGGTCTGCCCCCTCGGCGAGGAAACCGACAGCCGCACCCTGCTCGCCATAGACACCGAAGGCCGCGTCTACGCCCTCGACCACACCGGCGACTGGTACCTCGGCCCCGACATCGACCACGGCCTCACCACACTCCTGGCCGGAATCGAACCCGTACGGCTCACCGCCGGCTGACCACACCGGGCACACCCGAGAGCCACAACCCGCCCCGCGACAGCGCGGCGCGGCGGCGCCTCACGCCGCCTGGGCCGGAATCACCGCCGACACCCGGAACCCACCCGCATCCGTCGGCCCCGAAACAAACACCCCACCCAGCGCGCTGACCCGCTCCTTCATCCCCACCAGGCCATTGCCGCCACTCGGCAACCGGGCCGCCTCCGCCGAACCCGGCGCCGGCGGCGGCTCGTTCTCCACCTGCATCGCGATCTCCGCCGAACGATGCGCAAGCCGGACATGCGTCTTCGCACCCGCCGCATGCTTGTGCACGTTCGTCAGCGCCTCCTGCACCACGCGATACGCCGTCTGCTCCACCTCACGCGCATACGAACGCACCGCGCCCTCGACCGACAGATGGACCACCATCCCCGCCGCCGCCGACTGGCCGATCAACTCCTCGAGCTCCGCCAGCCTCGGACCGTCCGAACCCTCGTCCACAGACCGCGACACAGCAGCCGCAACCACCACACCCACCGAAGCCGACGGCACCACCGCCCGCGCCTGCCGGCCCACCGACCCCTCACCGCTGCGCAGCACACCGAGCATCTCGCGCAACTCCGTCAGCGCCTGCCGGCCCATGTCACCCACCAGCGCGGCGTTCCTGACGGCCTTCTCCGGATCCTTCCGCGCCACCGCCTGCAGAGCCGCGGCATGCACCACCATCAGACTCACCCGATGAGCGACGACGTCGTGCATATCCCGCGCGATCCGCGTCCGCTCCTCGTTCCGCGCCCACTCGGCCCGCTCCTCCGCCCGCTCCGCGAGCAGCATCAGCTCCCGCTCCAACGAGTCCGCCCGCTCCCGCAAGCTCTCCATCAACCGCCGCCGGGCACCCACATACAGCCCCAGCAGCACCGGAGGAGCCGTCATACCGAGCGCCGTCGTCACCGACAGGAACGGAATGAACCCGCCCGCGATCGCCAGATCCCCCCGCACCATCCCCTGATGCGCCCGCACATACGTCACGATGAACATCCCGGCGAACGACATCCCCGCGAGCGCCCCGATAATCCGCCGGGGCAACTCGGACGCGGCCAGCGTGTACAACCCGACGAGCCCCAGCAGGAACCCCATCTGAGCCGGCGTGATCGCGATCGAGACCAGCACCACGGCGATCGGCCACTTCCGCCGCAACAGCAGCGTGACCCCGGCAAACAGACCGAACACCATGCCGACAGGGACCGGCAGCCCGGCGTCCCGCGAGAACTGGATCCCCTCCACCGCACACTCCACGGCGGACACCGCCGCGAGCGAGATATCGAGCACGGCACTACGCCACCGCGCCCACCACCACGGCCCGGCGTCGGCCCCGGTGTCGACTTCCCCCGTCGTCGTCATGGCTCCCAGCCTACGGGCGCAAGGCCCAGGTTTTCCGGCGAGTTTCGACGGCTGGATCACACCACACTGCGTAATCGAACAGAAGCGAAACCGACCGCAATCCCTCGAACTGCTGAATCGCGCATCGTTCGACCCCGGACGTCCACATTCCGCCCGGACGGTACGCCCATGGCACATGCACGAAGCAGCAAGTACGCGGACTTCGAGGGACTGAGGGAACAGGCGGTGGCGCTACGGCGCGCGGGGCTCAGCCTTCGGCGGATCCGGGACGAACTGAAGATCTACAACAACGACATCCTCAACCAGCTGGTGAAGGGGGAGCCGCCACCGGAGTGGACGAAGCGCCCGCGAGCCAAGGACGACCTGCGGGAGAGGGCACGGGAGCTGAGGCTCCAGGGCTGGACATACGACCGGATCGAGACGGAGCTGGGGTGCTCGAAGAGCTCGGTCTCGCTCTGGGTGCGGGATCTTCCGAGGCCGGAACGTCGCGACCCGACGGAGCAGGCGAAGCTCGCGGCGCGCAAGCGCTGGGAACATGAATCGGCGGTACGGGACGAGAAGCGACAGCAAACCAAGACGACCGCCACGCGAGAGATCGGAGAAATGTCGAGCCGGGACCTGTTCATGACGGGCGTGGCCCTCTATTGGGCCGAGGGGCAGAAGAGCAAGCCGTGCCAGCGCCGGGAAGCCGTCGTCTTCGTCAATAGCGACCCTTCGGTGATCCAGGTCTACCTGGCATGGCTCGACCTGCTCCATGTGACGCGCGACCGACTGCGGTTCCGCGTCATGATCCACGAAACCGCCGACGTGGCCGCCGCAGAGCGACACTGAGCCTTTCCCGGTAATGGATCATGACGTTGTGTGATCGTTCAGATGGTTCGGTCGTACTCGAGCTGGAGCAGGACGAGGGCCGCTGCGGCGAT